>JBKSMV010000037.1:0-25583 GCA_046881985.1 Clostridia bacterium | reverse complement strand
AAATAAATATAGAAAAACAACCAAAAAGGTTGTTTTTTACAATTATTTTATAAGTTCGTTAAACAATTCAATATTTTTTGCTTCGGCTTTTAGTTCGCCTGACTCAATCTTTTTGATAACTTCCACAATCTTGTCATTGATTGGTGTAGGAACATTGCCCTTCCTGCCCCACTCACAAATCACACCATTGATTGCATCTATCTCGCACTTTGCACCCTTTCTCACATCTTGCAACATTGATGGCACAATGTCTTTATGTTTCTTCATCGCTATAGGTATTAGGAATGTTGCAAATGCACGTTTTAATGCTCCCTTATAGTAAAATAACTTGGTAATATTTTTGCCTTGCACTGGCGCAAACTCTACTCCAGCAGCATGACCTACATCAATACATTCTTTCATGCAACGTACAGCCACTTTGCATGCCAATTTATTTTTTGTCACATCACCAAACGTGCCGCCAATTACCGTACCCAAACCAGAGAATGTTGCATTGATTAATAATTTTGACCAACGTGCACCTATGAGGTTATTTTCTTCATGTACAGGGCACATCAATTCCAACAGACTTTTTACCATATTGAATTGCTTATCAGAGATGCCTTCCATCTTGCCCATATGGAATGACAAACTATCAGGACTGCTTGTCAATACACAACGTCCAGGACCTTCCATTGTTGCGCCCCATTCAACTACACAACCCATAGTACGATTGGCACCAACAATGTCTGCAATGAGTGGCTCTGGCAAACCATTTTGCAAAGTCACTATTACACCTTCGTCTGCCAAAAAGTCTTTTAGCATAGTCACAACTTCTCTATTTTGCAACTGCTTTGTCATCAGCAAAATCACATTATATTTGCCTGTCATTTCATCAGTAGTAATTGCCTTAACTGGCACAGTCATATCAACACTACCTGTGATTCGTGCACCAGACTTATTCAATGCCTCAACGTGTGCACGATTGCGATTTATCAAATCAATCTCACCACCATTCTTAGTGATGTACGCACCCAGCACAGTGCCCAAAGACCCTGCACCAAATATTGCATATCTACTCATACTAATTACTCCTATTTTATATTAATCTCTAACATACTTACTAATTATTGTTCTTATTTTTTCATCATTAATCTGTTCTTGTCCTAAGAAATGATAATAATAATTACTCCAATCTTGAATCGCAAACATTTTACTATTAAGACAATACTTTAAATTAAAATAGTTATCTTCTATTTTACATAATAACAAAATGCAATAAAACTCTAAAACCAATAAAGCAGCCATTGAGTTCAATATATTTTCTAGATTTGCTGCTTGATAATAATACTTGTGTTCGTATTTTTCTATATCTGTACAAATTGTCATTCTCTCATGTTTTACCTTATTGTATAAAGTCCACCAAATAGGACATTTATCATTTGACCATTCAATCCAAGGTTGTAGTTCTTCGAGCTTATCACTCCTTAAGTTAAGTTTGGTATATGTAAAAAGAGGCAATCTTTCACATATAACAAGTTTATATTTATCAAGTCTATCCACATTTTCTTTTCCAAGTAACCTACACAATATTTTTGCAACCACATCAATTTCTGCACAAATAGATTGGTATAATTTAACAAATTCATTTGAATATGTGGAATAATTATCTTTTTCTAAAGCCACATATTTTTCGAGAGATAACAGATCATTCTCTAACATTTGATAATATTTCCATATATCATTGATAAATTGAGTTGAATTTTCAAACTCTGGTCTCATTTGTTTCTCCTAACAACTTATATTTATAAACCTAACAAATCAAAATTGTTCAAAATATCATCTGCTTGAATATCATATTTTCTAATAGAGGAATCGTTGTGTCTCTGACCTTTTCTTCCTAATGTGTTTAACCATTGCCTATGTGAATTAAATATATAGTCTTTTACTTTTTTCATTGGAACAACATAATATTCAACTTGTCCATAAAATATTTTGTTATTTTTGTTATATATATTTAAGTTTACAAAAATATAAAACAAGTTTTCATTCTCTTCAAATTCTTCATCTTTCTTTCCCAAAGTAAAAGACGTTCCATGACGACTTGTTTTAACTTGAATTGAAACAACTTTTGATCCCAGTGAATTTGATGCTAAAATATCTATTGCTTTTGTGTTTTTTGATGTCAGAGATGCCACATAACCTCGTTTTGTAAGTTCAGCTGCAACATAAAACTCTCCTGAGATGCCACTATTTACTTGAGATAGCCCTATCACAATATTTCTCCTTTAATTTTAATATTTTTTAGGAAAAAACTCTTTGCCCATTTGCCATAAATAACGATCAATATCCTTTAAACTGAAATTATTCAAATTATAATATTCTTTAAACTTCGTCAAAATCTGTTTAAACTTTGTATAATCTTTAAAATCTTTTGATTTTACATATGCAAACTTATCAGTTTTTATAAAATAATTTAGAGATTTTTTTACAAAATCATCATAAATTGGAAAAAGTTCCGGCTCATGATGACTACAATATTTTGTAGCAAAAGAATAGAATCTTTTTTTCTTATTATTTATGGTAATATTAGCAATATCATTAACTAATGATTCATCACCATTTCTTAATCGTGAATCAATATTTAAAGTTAAAATGTGTTTAGCAACACTGAAAATAGAAAATATATTTGTGCTATAAAAATCGTTTAATACGCTAGACTTTATCAAAATATTCTCGATATTATTATTAGTTTTAAACTCTCCAAAAAATAATTTATCTAAAGACCTTTCTTGTAAAACATAATTATCTAACTTGTTCCATATGTCTAAATACTTGTTGACTTCTTGAACACTTGGTTTTGGAATAATATTTTTCATAACTCTCTATTGATATAAAAGAACTCAACTAAACATATTTTGTTTGGTTGAGCACAATAAATGGCGGAGAGAACAGGATTCGAACCTGCGGTAGCTTTCACTACACACGCTTTCCAAGCGTGCACTTTCGACCACTCAGACATCTCTCCATATATTTAGGCAAAAAAATACTATGCAAGAATGATACTTGCCAATATTACAATTATTGCGAACCAAATCAAATATTTAAGTTTCATATATCTTACCTATAATTATTATACACTAATTAGCATGAAAAAGCAATAAAAAAACACCTAGTGGTGTTTTTTTTACTAAATCAATTCAATCATTGCCATTTCAGCAGCATCGCCCTTACGTAGACCAAGCTTAACAATGCGAGTATAACCGCCACCTTGACCTAGTTCCTTAGCGCGAGTAGCATACTTAGGAGCATATACGTTGAAGATTTTTTCAATCAAAGGATTCTTAATCTTCTCTGTACGTGCGATGAAGGCTTCTTTAGTTTCGCCCTTTTGACGAAGCTCTTTTACAGAGTACAATTTTGCCATAATCCAACGACGAGCAGCCAATTTCTTAGCGCCATCATTAAGGACTTCAGTGACAACCTTATTACCCTTTTCATCAACAACGGTCTTTTGAACTTTTACAGTATCTTCATAAGTGTTGATAGCTTTAGTCAAAATCTTTTCAGCATAAGAACGAAGAGCCTTAGCCTTAGCTACTGTGGTAGTGATTTTACCAGTCCAAAGCAAATCTGTAGCTTGATTACGAGTCACAGCATTACGCTCTTTGCTAGGACGGCCCAATCTCTTAATTTGTGCCATAAATTACTCCTTACTCATTATCAGTGACAGTGAATCCCATAGATTCAATCTTGTTGATAACTTCTTCTAATGATTTTGCACCCATATTACGAACTTTTGCCATCTCGCTACGAGATTTTTTCAAAAGTTCACCAATCGTGTTGATGCCTGCACGTTTCAAGCAGTTGTAGCTGCGGACGCTGAGTTCGAGTTCTTCAATAGGTTTCTCAAACATTCTAGATTGTTCGTCTTCCTTGCGGTCAACCAAAATCTTGCATCCTGACATATTTTCAACTTGCTCGATAAACAACAACATATAGTCGTTGATAAGTTTAGCACTCAATGCTACAACTTCCTTAGCACTTGCAGTGCCGTTAGTTTCTACATCGAGAACCAATTTGTCGTAGTCCAAACTTTGACCAACACGGGCAGTTTGAACGTCATAATTAACTTTCTTTACAGGTGAGAAAATTGAATCGATAGGGATATAATTAATATCGTTTACGAAACCTTTGTTCTCTGGGCTAGGAACATATCCTCTGCCATTACCAACATAAAGTTGCATATCGATTTCAGCACCTTCTTCCAAAGTGCAGATGTACAAATCTGGATTGAGCACTTCAACCATATCGTTAGGCTCAATGTCTCTTGCGAAAACTTCGCAAGGTCCATACATATGTAATCTCAAGCTTGTGCTGAAATTAACGCTGTCATTAGTTGCTCTCAAAGCCAAAGATTTTAGGTTAAGAACGACATCAGTCACGTCCTCTGTAGCGCCATGAATTGGAGAGAATTCGTGTTGAACATTCTTAATTTTGATGCCACGAACTGCAGTACCAGGTAGACTAGAAAGTAGCACTCTTCTTAGGCCGTTGCCTAGAGTGATACCAAAACCTTTTTCCAAAGGCTCAACAACAATAGTTGCTCTAGCACCATTTTCGCTCTCTTCAAAACTGATTCTTGGTTTTTCGATTTCCATCATAATGATTTCCCCCTATTATCTACTATAGTATTCGACAATCAAGTGCTCTTGGATATTCATATCGATATCATCACGCATTGGCATAGCGATAATCTTGCCTGTCAAAGTGTTGCTATCAAACTCAATCCACTTAGGTGTCACTAACTTAGCACCCTTCAAAGCTTTGAACATTTCAAGGTCTTGCTTGTTTTCTCTTACAGAAATCACATCACCAACCTTAACTTGATAAGATGGAATATTAACTGTTCTTCCATTAACTGCGATATGTCTGTGAGTAACAATTTGACGGCTCTCATCTCTTGATGAGCCAAGACCCATACGATAAACCACATTATCAAGTCTGCATTCCAACATTCTCAAAAGGTTCTCACCAGTTGAGCCCTTAGCGTTGGCTGCCTTCTCGTAGAAAATACGGAATTGTCTTTCAAGCATGCCGTAAGCCAATCTTACTTTTTGCTTTTCTTTAAGTTGTAGTCCATACTCGCTAACTTTATGTCTACCAGCACCATGTTGACCAGGAACTGTCATGCGTTTGTCTAAAGGACATTTGCCTGACACACACTTTTCACCTTTAAGGAAAAGTTTGCAACCTGTTCTACGGCACTTACGACAATCTGCTTCTGTATATCTTGCCATATCTTAATTCTCTCCCTTTATATTCTTCTTCTCTTAGGAGGTCTGCAACCATTGTGTGGGATTGGAGAAACGTCTTTAATCATAGTCACGCCAATCTCAGCAGCTCCTATAGCACGAATAGCAGCTTCACGACCACTGCCAGGTCCTTTTACATACACGTCAACACTATTGATGCCGTTCTCTTTAGCAACTTTAGCAGCAGCTTCTACTGCGCTTTGAGCTGCGAATGGAGTGTTCTTCTTTGAACCTCTAAAACCAAGAGCACCAGCACTGCTTTGTGATACAGCATTACCTGCATCGTCAGTGAAAGTGATGATAGTGTTGTTGAAAGAGCATTGAATATGACAAGCGCCATGTCCAATATTCTTAGTAACTCTACGCTTTCTACTCTTAGAAGCGTCTTTTTTCATATTAGTTGATGCCATATTACTTTACTCCTTACTTCTTCTTGTTAGCAATAGTCTTTCTTGGACCCTTGCGTGTACGAGAGTTTGTTCTAGTGCGTTGTCCGCGAACTGGTAAGTTGTTACGATGACGAATGCCTCTGTAGCAACCTATTTCTTTAAGTCTTTTGATGTCCATAGAAACATCTCTGCGGAGTTCGCCTTCCACAGTCATATTTTTATCAATGTAAGTACGAAGAGCTGCGATATCATTTTCTGACAAATCTTTAACACGAGTATCAGGGTTAACGCCTGTAGCAGCCAAAATCTCATTAGATTTAACTCTGCCGATACCGTAGATGTATGTCAAACCAATCTCAACTCTTTTTTCGTTTGGTAAATCCACACCGGATATACGAGCCATATCTTTTTTTTCCTCCAAAAAATTATATATATAAATCGTTTTTGCTTATTTGCCGCGAGCAAAAACGTTGTTTCCTAACCTTGTCTTTGTTTGTGGTTAGGATTTTCGCAGATGCACATAACCACGCCTTCACGCTTGATTATTTTGCATTTAGGACACATTTTCTTTACAGATGGTCTTACTTTCATACTTTTCTCCTTTTAGTTTTTATCACGCCAAGTGATTCGACCTTTGGTAAGGTCATAAGGGCTCATTTCAATGCGAACTTTGTCGCCTTCAATGACGCGAATGTAATGCAATCTAAGTTTGCCTGAAATGTAGGCGGTGATAATTTGTCCAGTAACTATCTTGACTTTGAATGCACCATTGCCTAGGGCTTCTATAATCTCGCCTTCGGTTTCAATTACATCTTCTTTTGACATTTAGTTCCCCTTTAATTTTGCAACTGCGTGATGCAGTATTGCATTTAAATTTGTTAAATTATCGATTACTTCTTTTTCAAGCACAGCATTTTTGACAAGCTTGATGTGTTTTACATTCTTTCTCTTAGGTGATTGGGTTTTACGTTCAAAGCCGTTGGCGAGGCTTGCATAGTCGCAGTCAACATTAAGTACTATGTAAATCTTGCCTTTATCTCTACCAGCAATGCTTTCTACCGCATCGCCTACGCAAATTACCTTTTTCATTATACACCTAATTTGTAATAATTTCAACACCATTTTGACATATTATTATGGTATTTTCGTAATGAGCAGCATATTTGCCATCTCTTGTCCTAATCGTCCAGCCATTTTCGTCCAAATATACATATCTTTCACCCATGTTTACCATAGGCTCAACAGCCAGCACCATACCACTTTTCAATACTGGGCCTGCATTATATCTGCCATAGTTTGGTATGATTGGGTCTTCATGTAGGTCTTTTCCCACTCCATGTCCTGCCATCTCTCTAACGATAGACAATCCTTGTGCTTCTACGTATTGCTGTATTCTCGCTGAAATATGTCCAAGTTTGCTTCCTTCCTTGATATCTTCAATACCAACGAAGAATGCTTGCTTTGTCACATCTATCAACTTCTTTGCTTCTGGACTGATGTTGCCCACAGCAAATGTTCTAGCAGCATCACCATTGTACCCTTTGTAGTTGACACACACATCAATGCTTATGATGTCGCCATCTTTCAATGGTTCATCATCACAAAATCCGTGTACTACAGCATCATTTTTTGATGCACAAATGGCATATGGGAAGCCTTCATATCCAAGACATGATGGTTCTGCACCTTGTGAACGTATGTATTGTATAGCGATTTCATTTAGACGGTTAGTCGTTTGACCGACATAAATCTCTTTTTCCAAAACCTTTAGCACATCGCCAGTAATCTTACCAGCGATGCGTATTAGTTCTAGTTCTTTGTCCGTTTTGATAACGATACTCATTATTTTTCCAATGCCTCTACCATTCTTGCGAATGTATCTTGTACCTCTTCCGCACCTTCGACAACTCTAAGTTTGTCTTGAGCACGATAATAGTCAACTACAGGCATAGTCTTTTCACTATATGTAGACAATCTTGCTCTAATAGCAGATTCGTCTGCATCATCAGCGCGCACGGTGTATTCACCGCCACACTTCTCGCAAACTTTGCCTTTAACCCAGTCAATATGACTGATATTTCCGCATTTGTTGCAAGTTAGACGACCAGTAAGACGTCTAATAAGTTTGTCTGGGTCGACTTCAATCAATACTGCTTTGTCAATCTCAACAAACTTTGCTATAGCTTCAGCTTGGCTAAGTGTACGTGGTACACCATCAAGAATGAAGCCATTCGCACAGTCAGGCTGAGCGATTCTATCTTTTAGCATAGCCAAAATGATTTCGTCGCTCACAAGTTTACCTGCATCGATTGTAGCCTTTATTTCACGACCAAAATCGGTGTCCTGACTGGCATAACTTCTCAACATATCTCCAGTAGAGATTTGAGGAATGTTATATTTCGAGCAGATGAGTTTAGCTTGTGTACCTTTGCCACACCCTTGAGCACCTAATAAAACAATCTTCATGTTTCTCTCCTATTTCAAAAATCCGCGATAATTACGCATTAAAAGTTGAGCTTCCAATGACTTGTTGAACTCAAGCGCAACACTAACTACGATAAGTAGACCTGTCGCACTGAATGCATTTACCAAGCCAGATGTTCCGATACCTGTGAAAATAAGTGTAGGTATCAAAGCCACAGCTGCCAAGAAGATAGCACCAAATAGTGTAATTTTCTTGGAAATCTTGGAAAGGTGTTTACTTGTTTCTCTACCTGGTCTAATACCTGGAATGAAACCACCATTTTGTTGAATCTGCTTCGCAATATCATCAGTGTTGAAACTAATCATATTGTAGAAGAATGCGAAGAACAAAATGAGTACAGCCAATACAATGCTATATACCCAGCTACCAGCACCTAGCCATTTTGACCACCAGCCGATAAATCCGCCGGTTGCATTTGGCCAGAAGATGCTAAATAGCACTTGTGGGAATGTAAGAATCGCACTAGCGAAGATGATAGGCATAACACCATTGCCGTTAACTCGGATAGGAATCACGTTAGATGCGCCACCATACATCTTTCTACCTTTCATTTGTTTTGCATACTGAACGGTGACTTTACGCTCAGCACCATCAACGAATACAATTGCAGCGAAGATAACAATCAAAGCCACAATGAACAAAATCAATTGCCAAATTGCAGTTTGGCGAACACCTGCATCACTGCTGAAGATGTCAGTGAAATTGCTAAGCAATGCAGTGCATGCACTAGACAAAATACCAACGAAAATCAACATTGATACACCATTGCCAATGCCGATGCCAGTGATTTTCTCACCAAGCCATACTGTAAGCATTGAACCGCAAACCAACATCAAGATTACGAATGCGCAAGTCACCCATGCTGGAGCACCAGCGAAGATGCCTGAACTTTCAGCCACGCCAAGACCGATAACTGTACCAGCTGCTTGAGCGATAGCCAAAATTAATGCTACAATTTTAGTAATCAAAGATATTTTACGCTTGCCGTTTTCACCATCCTTGCTGATTCTTTCCAAGCTAGGAATAGCCACAGCAAGAAGTTGTACAATAATGCTAGACGTAATATAAGGCGAAATACCGAGTGCTAGGAATGCTCCCATTGAGAGAGCTCCACCACTCAAACTGTTTAATAGACTCAAGAATGTGTTGTCAGCGACACCACTTTTGAGCACTTCTGTGCTGATACCTGGCACTGGAAGATAACAACCAATGCGATAAATAAGCAACAATAATAGGGTAAAGAGTAGTTTTTTTCTAACCTCTTTGACCTTAAAGGCCTCTACTAACGTCTTGAACATTATTTCACCTCAACCTTGCCACCAACCGCTTCAATTTTTTCTTTAGCAGATTTTGTGAAAGCACTAGCAACCACTGTCAAAGCGACTTTCAATTCGCCATTGCCAAGGATTTTAACGCCGTCTTTCTCAACTTTTGAGATAATACCAGTTTCGAGCAATACTGTAGGGTCAACAACAGTGTTTGCTTCCAACTTGTTCAATTTTTCTAGAGCAACTTCAGTGTAAACTTTCGCATTGAAAGCGTTGTTGAAGCCTCTCTTTGGAATTCTACGATACAAAGGGATTTGTCCACCCTCGAAGCCTGGACGTACACCGCCACCGCTACGAGCGTTTTGACCTTTGTGACCTTTACCAGCAGTTTTGCCTAGGCCACTGCCGATACCACGACCCAATCTGCGTGCTTCTTTCTTTGAGCCATCGGCTGGTTTAATAGTATGAATATACATAATTATCCTCCTTACTCTTCTTCAACACGCAAAAGGTGTCTAACTTTGTTCAAGCTGCCTCTAATGCAAGCATTGTCTGGCAACATTTTAGTTTGTCCAAGTTTTCTAAATCCAAGAGCTTCGATTACTTTAGCTTGAGCTTTGCTATAACCGATAACACTATGAACATAAGTAACTTTTAGTACCTTATCATTTTTCTTTTCCATAGTCTAGCCTCCTAAATCTCTTCAACTTTCTTGCCACGCAATGCAGCAACTTGTTCTCTAGTTCTCAACTCTTTGAGACCATTCATAGTTGCACGAGCAGCATTGATTTTGTTTGAACTACCATGAATCTTGGAAGTAACATTTCTATAACCTGCAAGTTCCAAAATAGCACGAGCAGAACCACCAGCGATGATACCAGAACCTTCTTTTGTAGGAATCATGATAACTTTAGTGGTAGAATACTTACCAATAACATCATGTGGGATTGTACCATCAACTACTGGTACAGTGATGCAGTTTTTACGAGCTAGTTTTGCAGCCTTTTCGATAGCAACTGGAACTTCAGCAGCTTTAGCTACTCCCAAACCAACTCTACCCTTCTTGTCGCCAACAACTACTGTTGCGCTGAAACGCATAGTACGTCCACCAGCAACAACCTTAGTGACACGACGAAGTTCAAGATTCTTTTGTAAAAATTCGTCTTGATTTTCTCTAGGTTTACGTTCAAATCTAGGCTTTCTAGCGCCATCTTTCTTGAATTCTGGCTTTTTCTTTTCCATATCTTTTTGCATAATGTCCTCCTAAAACTTTAGACCGGCATCACGCGCGCCGTCTGCCAAACTTTGAACTCTGCCAATGTAAAGGTATCCACCACGGTCGAAAACAACTTCAGTGATGCCTTTAGCAATAGCCTTCTTAGCGATATCTTCACCAACAACTCTAGCAGCTTCAACTTTAGTTAGGTTTTCGCACTTCTTAGCAAGGTCTGCTTGCAAAGAGTTTGATGCTACCAAAGTGATACCCTTAGTGTCGTCAATGATTTGAGCATAAATACTCTTAGTGCTTCTGTATACAGCCAATCTAGGACGAGCAGTCGTACCAGACAAGTTTCTACGAAGTCTAACGTGACGACGAACTCTGTTTGCATTTTTATCAACTTTACTAAACATAATTTATCTCCTTATTTCTTGGCTGTTGTCTTACCTTGTTTCAAGATAACAACTTCATCAGAATATCTAATGCCATATCCATGGTAAGGTTCGACTGGCTTCACAGCTCTAATCTTAGCTGCCAAAGCACCTACCGCTTCTTTTGAATAACCT
Organism: Clostridia bacterium; assembly: GCA_046881985.1. Taxonomy (GTDB): domain Bacteria; phylum Bacillota; class Clostridia; order Christensenellales; family UBA1242; genus HGM11372. The sequence goes on along the minus strand of JBKSMV010000037.1, from coordinate 14,362 downwards.
GAAACCTTGATTTCAGTTGCAGTTGGGCAAGTAAGTGTAACACCTTCAGTCTCTTCCACTTCTACAGGGTGAGAGAAGTTGATATTCATAACCACTTTATTACCAACTTTTTGTACCTTAGCACCAACACCGCTGATGATAAGAGTCTTTTCAAAGCCCTTAGTCAAACCAACGATAGCATTGTTGATAAGTGTACGATAAAGACCATGCATAGCCTTTACTTTGTTTTCTTCGCTGCTGCGGGTGCATACAACTTGGTTATCTTTGATTTCAACATTGATGCACTTATTCACTGGCTGAGAAATAGTGTTTTTGCCGTTAGTTACAACAACAGTGTTGTTTTCGTCAACGGTCACTGTCACTCCAGCTGGAATGTCCACAGGCAATCTTCCTATTCTAGACATAACTGCCCCCTTACCATACGAACGCTAGCACTTCACCGCCAACGTTTTCTTTTCTTGCTTGTTTATCTGTGATGATGCCCTTGTTTGTGCTGATGATAGCAATGCCCATACCATTCATTACAGAAGGAATGTCTTCAATGCCAGCATAGTTACGCAAACCAGGTTTAGAGATACGACGCAAACCACGGATAACTTTCTCGCCGTTTGGACCGTATTTCAATGTAATTCTCATCATCTTAATTTTGTCAACGGTAACGATTTCGTACTTTTCAACGAAACCTTCGTTAACTAGAATGTCAGCGATAGCCAACTTATTTTTTGATACAGGAACGTCTACTGTATCGTGCTTGCCAATGTTGGCATTACGGATACGAGTCAACATATCTGCGATTGGATCAATAATAATCATATCTTACTCCTTTTACCAACTGGCCTTCTTAACGCCTGGGAGTTCGCCCTTGTAAGCCAACTCTCTGAAGCAAATTCTGCAAATACCATATTTCTTAAGCACTGCATGTGGACGACCACAGATAGTGCAACGAGTGTATTCACGAGTAGCAAATTTTTGCTTCTTTTGTTGTTTTTGTATCATTGCTTTTCTTGCCATAATTCCTCCTATCTAGCAAATGGAAGGCCCAATTTTGTAAGCAATGCTTTTGCTTGCTCGTTGGTCTTCGCACTTGTCACAAAGATTATATCAAAGCCACGAATTTTCTCGATTTTGTCATAAACAACTTCTGGGAAAATGATTTGTTCTTTGATACCGAATGAGTAGTTGCCTCTTCCGTCAAAAGACTTAGTAGACAAACCATTAAAGTCTCTCACTCTTGGCAAAGCGATAGAAATCAATCTATCCATAAATTCGTACATCTTTTCGCCACGAAGGGTCACCTTTGCGCCTACTTTTTGATTTTCACGAAGTTTGAAGTTAGCGATTGACTTCTTAGCAGTAGTGATAACTGGCTTTTGACCTGCAATTGCTTGCAATTCGTCAACTGCGATGTTAAAACTCTTGCTGTTGTCTTTCTCTGCACCTAGACGCATAGAAAGGATAATTTTCTCAAGCTTTGGCACTTGCATAGCATTAGAAATATTTAGTTCTTTTTCGAGTGCTGGAACAACTTCGTTGTTGTACAACTCGTGCAATCTACTGATGTTTGCCATATTCCTACTCCTTATCCTCTGCTACTTTCTTAGTTGCAGTTTTTCTTGTTGTTTTCTTTTCAGCGGCTTTAGTTTCTTTCTTAGCTTTCTTAGTTTCAGCTTTAGCCATATCTAGGCTAGCGTTACACTTTTTGCAAGTACGAACCTTTTTGCCGTCTACGATAGCATGAGCAACTCTTGTTGCCTTGCCACATACTGGACAAATAACTTGTACGTTAGAAGCATCAATTCCAGCTTCCATCTTCACAATACCGCCCTTATCTTCTTGAGAACGAGGCTTCTTGTGTTTAGTTACGATATTGATTCCAGCAACTACCACCTTATTGTCAGCGGTAGAAACGCTTAGAACGTTACCTGTCTTGCCCTTATCTTTACCAGCAAGGACTAGAACTTTATCATTTTTCTTAACCTTCATTATTATCTACCTCCTACAATACTTCTGGAGCACGGGATATAATTTGCATGTAGCCCATTTCACGAAGTTCACGTGCTACTGGTCCAAATATACGAGTACCCTTTGGTGATTTGTCTGCACCGATGATAACTGCAGCGTTTTCATCGAAGCGAATGTAAGTGCCGTCTGGACGACGGATTTCTTTTTTAGTACGAACGATAACAGCCTTGACTACGTCACCTTTCTTCACTGAACCATCTGGGTCAGCCTTCTTGACACTAGCCACGATAACATCACCGATGCTACCGAACTTGCGAACTGAACCGCCCTTAACTTGAATGCACATCAAGGTCTTTGCACCTGTGTTATCTGCGCATTTCAACATTGATTGACGTTGTATCATAGTCCACTCCTATTTCGCTCTTTCAACTACTGCAAGTAGTCTAAAGTACTTATCTTTACTAATGTGTCTGTTTTCAATGATGTCGACTGTGTCACCTACGTGAGCATCATTCTTTTCGTCATGAACTTTGTATTTTACTGTTGAGAGAATAAACTTGCCGTATATAGGGTGACGTTTTTTAGATTCGATAGCTACTACAATGGTCTTGTCCATCTTGTCACTAACAACTTTGCCACGCAATACTTTTGCAGTTTTCTTGATTTCTTGCTTTTCCATATATACTCCTTTTAATCCTTCTTACCAGCCAAACGACGTTCAGTCTGAATTGTTTTGATTCTTGCAATGTCTTTCTTTGCAGAAGCCATTTGCTTAGGGTTTGTCAACTGACCTGTTGCATGTGAGAAACGGAGGTTCAACAACTCAGATTTGAGTTCTTTCAACTTGGTTTCCAATTCAGCATCGGTCATTTCTTTGATTTCACTTATTTTCATTATTGTTCACCGCCCTCAACTGTATTTTCTCTCTTTATGATGCGAGTTTTGCAAGGCAATTTGTGACTAGCAAGTCTTAGAGCTTCCATAGCGATAGCTTCACTTGGAGCTTTGATTTCAAAGATTACTCTGTCACGTTTAACTACTGCTACCCAGTATTCTGGAGCACCTTTACCGCTACCCATACGAGTGCCTAGTGCTTTCTTTGATACTGGCTTGTCTGGGAAGACGTTAATCCAAACCTTACCACCACGTTTCATATATCTATTGATAGCGATACGAGCAGCTTCGATTTGGTTGCCAGTCATCCAGCATGGTTCAGTTGCCTGAATACCATAATCACCATAAGCTAGTTTATTGCCTCTTGTAGCACGGCCAGTCATTCTGCCGCGTTGTACTTTTCTTCTCTTAACTCTCTTAGGCATTAACATGATTAATTGCCTCCTTTAACTTCTGTATCTTTTGCAACAGGAGTTTTACCATAAATGTCGCCTTTGTAAATCCAAACCTTTACGCCAACAACACCAAATATTGTGTGTGCTTCAGCCAAAGCGTAGTCGATATCGGCACGCAAAGTGTGAAGTGGAAGGTTACCTTCGATAATCTTTTCACTACGAGCGATGTCAGCTCCGTCAAGACGTCCGCTAACGATAACCTTGATACCTTGAGCACCAGCACGCATTGTACGTTGAACTGTTTGCTTCATAACTCTACGGAATTGAGCACGTTTTTCTAGTTGCAATGCAATGCCTTCTGCTACCAATTTAGCATCTAGGTCAAGATTCTTTACTTCTTTAATGTTAATGTTAACATTCTTAGCCTCTGTCATAGAGTCTAGTTCTTTGCGCATAGCTTCAATGCCAGCACCCTTTTGACCAATCAACACTCCTGGACGACCAGTATGAATGTCAACTGTCAAAGTGTCACCACTACGAGCGATGTCAATTTTGCTAATACCGCAAGAATAATATTTCTTCTTCAAATATTTACGGATATTGTTGTCTTCCAAAATATTTTTAGAGATATCTTTCTTACCAGCAACCCAAGTACTACTCCAAGTCTTGTTGATGCCAATTCTAAGTCCAACCGGACTAACTTTTTGTCCCATACTATCCTCCTATTTCACGCTGTCTAGCACAACGTTGATGTGGCTAGTGCGTTTCAAGATTGGTCTTGAGCTACCCTTACCTGCAGCGTAAGCTCTCTTATATGTTGGACCTTGGTTAATAGTGATTTCTGCAATGCACAAATCTGTTCTATTTAGTCCCAAATTGTTTTCTGCATTTGCTGCTGCAGACTCAACTACTTTCAAAATCAAGTCAGCAGATCTGTTAGGCAATGCGTTCAAAATGCCAACAGCTTCTTCATAGCTTCTGCCACGAACGGCATCAGCGATAATCATAGCCTTGCTAGGAGCGATACGAACGTATCTAGCGCTAGCGTGTGGACGTTTTTCTCTATTTTCTTGAACCTTAATGGTCTTTTCTCTAATCCTCTTTGCCATAACTTACCTCTATTTACCCTTCTTTTGTCCTGGAACTTTGTTGTTACCATGGTGACCTTTGTAGGTACGAGTTGGAGCGAATTCGCCCAATTTGTGTCCTACCATGTCAACAGTACAATATACAGGTACGTGCTTCTTGCCATTGTGAACAGCGATTGTGTGACCTACAAACTCAGGATAGATAACTGAACTACGTGACCAAGTCTTAATTGCTTCTTTTTTGTTGCTTTCGTTTAGAGCGATAACTCTTTGCATAAGCTTTGCATCAACGAAAGGTTTCTTTTTCAAACTTCTACTCATAATTCAATCTCCTATTTTGATCTTCTCTTAACAATCAACTTGTTAGAAGCTTTCTTGTTGTTTCTTGTCTTGTATCCAAGAGCTGGCTTGCCCCAAGGAGTGCGTGGACCAGAATGTCCGATTGGTGACTTACCTTCACCACCACCGTGTGGGTGATCGTTAGGGTTCATTACGCTACCACGAACTGTTGGTCTAATACCCATGTGACGAGTTCTACCAGCCTTGCCGACTGATACAATTTCGTTCTCGCTGTTGCCTACAACACCAAGTGTTGCTCTGCAAGCGCCAAGAACTTTTCTCATTTCGCCTGATGGCAATCTGAGTGTGACATATTTGTCTTCACGAGCCATGATTTGAGCGCTCATACCAGCACTACGTGCAAGTTGACCACCTTTACCAGGGTTCAATTCAATGTTGTGTACAACACTACCTACAGGCATCAAGTTCATTGGAAGGTTGTTGCCTGTACGGATTTCTGCATTAGCACCAGACATAACCTTGTCGCCCACTTTCAAATCATTTGGAGCAAGGATAAATCTTTGTGCACCGTCAGCATAGTTAAGCAATGCGATGTATGCAGTACGATTTGGGTCGTATTGGATACTATCTACTACTGCTGGAATGCCGTCCTTATTGCGTTTGAAGTCAATAATACGGATTTTCTTTTTGTTACCGCCACCGATGTGACGAACTGTAATCTTACCTTGAGCGTTACGACCACCAGAGTTTTTCTTAGTCATAATCAAAGCTTTTGGAGCTTTAGCGCCCTTTGTCAATTCTGCAAATGATGCTACGCTTTGTGCGCGTTGTGCATTGTTTGTAGGTTTAATCTTTCTAATACTCATAGCACATCTCCCTATGACAAGCTATCAAAGAACTCGATAGTTTTGCTGTCTTTTGTTAGGTATACGATAGCTTTCTTGTAGTCGCTAGTCTTACCATAAACTCTACCAGCCTTAGTGTTCCTTGTAGTCTTTACGCCCTTAACGATTGCAGTGTTTACTCTAGCAACTTTCACGCCGAAGATTTCTTCAACCGCTTGAGCAATTTGTATTTTGTTGGCATCTAGAGCCACCTTGAAAGTGTAAACTTTATCTTTGATGCCTGCGTATGCCTTCTCTGAAAGGATAGGCTTGATAATAATATCGTGAGCAGTCATTACTTATATGCCTCCTCTAGTTTTTTTAGTGCGTCTTGTGTGAATACTACGTTGCCGTTAGCCACAACGTCGTAAACGTTAAGTTGACTAGCAGTAGTCAAGTCAACGTTCTCGAGATTGTTAACACTCTTCAATACCACATTGTCAGTGTCAGCAGTCACGATAACTGTGCTGTGCTTGATACCAAATGCTGTAAGCATATCAGCAACAGCCTTAGTCTTAGGTGCGTCTAGGTCAATCTTATCAACAACTGTGATTTCGTTTTGACTTAGTTTTTGGCTCATAGCACTGATAAGAGCCAAGTCACGCATTTTCTTGTTAACCTTTTGGCTGAAGTCTCTAGGCTTTGGTGCGAATACTACGCCACCACCAACCCATTGTGGACCTTTTGTACTACCTTGACGAGCACGGCCAGTACCTTTTTGTCTCCAAGGCTTCTTAGCGTGTCCACGAACTTCACTACGAGTTAGTGTGCACTTTGTACCTTGGCGTGCGTTGTTTTGCAATGCAACGATAACTTGGTGAATAAGTGGTTCATTGTATTCAGCGGTGAAAAGTTCATCTCTTACTTCAATTTCGCCAACTTGTTCGTGCTTCATATTGTAAACGTTTAACTTTGCCATATTTCCTCCTACGCCTTCACTGTCTTGTTGATGCAGACAATAGAGTTCTTAGCACCAGGAACGCTTCCTTTGATGAGAAGCAAGTTACGTGCTGTATCAACTTTGACAACTTCGAGGTTTTGAACTGTTACGCTCTCATTACCCCATTGTCCAGGCATTTTCTTGTTCTTGAATACACGGCTTGGGCTTGAGTTAGCTCCCATAGAACCAACTTCTCTATGTACAGGACCAGTACCGTGAGTCATTTTTAGTCTGTGATTGTTCCAACGAGCGATAACGCCTGAGAAACCGTGACCCTTTGATACGCCAGCAACGTCTACTTTGTCGCCTTCTGCGAATACGTCACATTTGATTTCGCTACCAACTTCAAAAGCTTCACCAGCTTCAGGTTCAAGTTCCATCAACAATTTCTTAGGTTCAACGTTAGCTTTCTTGAAAAGACCAAGTTGAGCTTTGTTAACGTTCTTCACTTTAACTGAGCCAAAACCTACTTGAACTGCGTTGTAGCCGTCTTTCTCAACAGTCTTCACTTGAGTCACTACGCATGGACCAGCTTCAACAACTGTAACTGGAATAGCAGTGCCGTCTGTAGCGAAGATTTGAGTCATACCAATTTTCTTACCAATAATAGCTTTCATCATCTTTCTCCTACAACTTAATGTCAATGTCTACGCCAGCTGGAAGATTCATCTTCAAAATGCTGTCGACTGCCTTTGGTGTAGGTGCATAGACATCAATGAGTCTCTTGTGAGTACGAGTCTCGAACTCTTCACGAGAATCTTTGTATTTGTGTGGTGAACGGATAACTGTTACCACTTCTCTCTCTGTTGGGAGAGGGATAGGACCACTAATCTTGCAGCCAGCTTTGCTTGCAGTATCTACAATGCGTCCAGCCACTTGGTCCACCAAACTGTAATCGTAAGATGACAATTTGATTCTAATTTTTTGTGTTGCCATTTATTTCCTCCTTGCACAACAAAACCGAGTCCCTACACACGCAACATATTATATAAATGTCGTACCCGTGTGTTAAGTGCTATTTTGACAAAAAATAAAACTTTTTTGCCCCCGGCGCACTCTTTCTCTAGTGCATACGGTCAGTAGAAATTACCATGAGATTGCTTGCTATCCCATGCAACCTCCCACATCTTCCCGCAATTATAGCAAGATAAATATACCACAAACGTAGCCGTGTGTCAACACTTTTTACAAACTTTTTCTACAAATTTCTAAACACCTAAAAACAATAAAAAAGACAGCCTTTCGGCTATCTTCTAACCACTTGTACGTCCAGAACCTTTCTCTGCCTTGTATTCTGCAGAGTTCATGATTTGACGAACATTGGCAGTTGTCTTATATCTCTTGAACGCAAAGTTCCACACATCATAAAGATTTTGGTCTGACACTTCGTTAAGATTCACTCTACCCTTTTGGTCTTTAGTCACAGCCAAAAGCCATTTTTTACCTTCATAAGGACCTTCCATAACTCTAATGTATGTGAATGGAGTTGTAAACACTGTTTTGTTCACTCCTTCATAAGTCATTATGATAGTTTCAACACGCTTACACTTAGTCTCTCTATCAAACTTTTCATAATCTTCATGGTTAAGATATACAACTTCATCTATACCTGTACTTTGTCTTAGGATATCATAAGTCTTCTGATCCATTGTACCCCTCCGTGCTATTTATATACTTTTATTATACTACAAAATAGCTGATTGTCAATACCTATTTTATCAATATTATCTAGAAGTGCTTCTGCTGAGAGAATCCTTTCCTTTTTCTCTATTGTGTTGCTTATCTATACCGCCTGGCTGACGACCTTCTCTTAAAGGAATCTCTTGTCGTTTATCATTTCGTTGTTCTACTTCGCCATCAAACGTCACACCTGTTCGTCTTTCGTCATTGTTACCATCGTTAGACACACCTTGCTGTCTGAATTGTTCTGCCTGTCTAACTTGCTTCTCTTTTTCTAACTGCTCATTTCTAAACTTCTTTTGTGCTGCTTCCTGCAACTTTTTAGCATCGACTTCGTTGTTTATTTTTCTACCAAAAATCTCTGTCGGAGAGAAGCTGTCATATATATTTTCCTTGGTAGATTTTTCTTTTGCAGTTATCTCGTCAATTAAAGTTCTTTCTTTCTTGACTGTCCTTTCTTCTTTATCTACCTTTGGCTTTTCTTGCACAAATGCTGGTGCTGGTGCAGATGCAACAATAGGCTCTGCCTTCTTTGCGGTTTCTACTGGCTTCTTGGCAGTAGGAGTTGCGACTTTTGTTGCTGGCTTAGGTGTTGGTAGTTGTACCGCCTTCTTCTCTGGAGCTTTAGCACTGGTCTTGCCCTTACCTTTGCCAGCTTGAGCGATTTGTTGTTGCTTTTGTGCTTGACGAAGTGCTTGCTTATCTTTGACTTCTTGTGACTGGTTGGCAGTGATACGTTCTACCAATTCTTCCAGTTTTTCTTGTTTCTTGGCTGGGTCAGTAATAGCTGGCGCAACTACTGGCACAACTTTCTTGAGTTGTTCGGCATAGATTTTGCGTGGTTTTTCTACATAACGTTCAAACTCTGCCACTTGTTCTTTGTTCTCTTCGTTGCGATTGGCATGTATAACGGTATTAAGGATTTGGTTTAGACCCTTGTAATAACCCGGCTTCTTTGGATTGATAAATGGTCGCACAGTTATCATATTCTGTTCCATTTCGCTAATAACCTGCTTACCATATGCGCCCGACTTCTTAAGAGCATGAATCGTCTCTAGATAATATTCTTTCTCTATCTCTTCCAGTAGTTCTGCTTTGGCATTGAGTTCACGTTCTAGTTCAATTACCATGAGTTTACGATTGATAGTGTTGAAGTACTCATTGATTTCGTCTGCAGACATCTCTTCCACGTCAAGAGAGTTTGGAGTGTCGGCGATTGAAATATTATAACGTTTGAAAAGTAATTCTTCCAAGTTTTTTGGCTTTCTCTTGAGATACGCTTGGTCAAGGATTGTAGTATGAATGTTGCAATATGGTGATTTGGACTCATGATTAGTGCCATATCTCATCTTCTCTAGCACAGAAAAAGTGACAAGATTGTCTTCCACCTTGAGAGAGAAATATATGCGCTTGTCAAAAACACACTCGCTCTCAATAAGGCATTGAGTGTCATAGCGCTCAACAAGGTATTTGTGCATACGCAAAAGTTCGTTCTGTATTCCGCCGTCAATCTCATACACGCCGTCTTCATTAAAGTCGCCCAGCATATGATTGCGAATAACTTCTACTCTCTGCAACACCGCCTGCTCAAAGAGTTCGCTTTCACTCTTTACAAGGGTATTGGGCATATCCATTCTAAAAAATTGTTTCATACTTTATCCTTTCGTTTGGAGTAATTATAACATAGCACAATACTTTTGGCAAATATTATAACAATATCTAAAACAAAAAAGGGGCATTAACCCCTTACATTTTCGTCAGTGCAAATATCACGTGAGCGGTCATTCCTAACGTTTACATTGTTTGGAAGGAAACCATTCTTCTCTTGTACCATTTTAGCATTGTATGGACTGACAGAAACAACATTCCACAATTGTCCACTAGACAAAATTATTTCTAGTCCAGTAGTTGTGGCATCGTAATAATCTTTTTTATCCACAAATAGACCACAATATTTAGGGCTTACACGTTTAACCTTGGAAACAATATTTTTCTTCATCAATTCTTGGTGAAGTTGTACTAGTTGACCTACGTGTCTAGCACCGTCCACATCAGCTACTGCAAATACTTGTACCGGATTTTTAATACTCATAATTATCTCCTAATTGGCTATATTTTACCACAATTAAGCCCAATGTCAATATCTGCAAACAAAAAAGAGTGCTCAAGCAATCTCTCTTACTCTTCTTGCATACCTGCTAGTTTAGCTTGTTGGTCGGCTAGGGTCAAGGCTTGAATCATGCCTTCAATGTCGCCATCCATAAATGCTTCTAGATTGTATATAGTATAGTTGATGCGGTGGTCTGTGATACGGCCTTGTGGGTAGTTGTATGTTCTAATACGTTCACTGCGGTCACCAGTACCAATTTGTGAGTTTCTGTTGGCCTTGTATTCACTATCTCTTTGGGTCTTGTAATAGTCATAAAGTTTGCTCTTTAGGATATTCATAGCCTTTTCTTTGTTTTGCACTTGGCTACGTTCGTCCTGACAAGCCACTACAATCCCTGTTGGAAAGTGTGTGATACGCACAGCAGACTCTGTCTTGTTGACGTGTTGGCCACCCGCACCGCTGGCACGATAGATGTCCATACGGATATCTTTAGGGTCAATGTCAAACTCTACGTCTTCTTGTTCTGGCAAAACTGCCACTGTCGCTGTGGAAGTATGCACTCTGCCTTGAGACTCGGTCTCTGGCACACGTTGTACTCTATGCACACCGCTCTCAAACTTGAATGTCGCATAGGCATTCTTACCTTTGATGATAACTTCTGCTTCCTTGACACCACCCATTTCGGTCTCTTCGATATTGGTCACTTCAAACTTGAAATGGTGTGACTCGGCAAACATTCTATACATTCTCATTAGGCTGTGAGCGAATAGGCAAGACTCTTCTCCACCCGCACCCGCTCTAAACTCCATGATAACGTTCTTGTCGTCATTTTCGTCTTTTGGTAGAAGTAGGATTTTCAACTCTTCTTCTAGAGTTTTCAATTTCTCTTTGCACTCATAGACTTCAGTGTTAGCAAGTTCTCTCATCTCTGGGTCGGTCTCGGCATTGTATACTTCTTCCGCACTACGCATATCAGAGTCAACCTTCTCGTACTCAGCATACTTGTCCATGAGTTCTTGAAGATTGTTGTGCTCTTTGGCTACCTTTTTGTATTCAGCATTGTTGGTGATGAGCGCTGGGTCTGCTAGTCGCTCTGTCAACTCTTCAAAATGCTCTTTTATCTTTTTCAATTTCTCAATCATAATTGTTCCTTTTTCGTCACTTTTATCACTCTATCTCGTCCGCCAAGGTCTTGGATTATCTCAATGTCGGTGTATTCTTCTCTAGTAAATATGTCTTTGACGTCTTGGGCTTGGTTGTAGCCTATCTCCATATACAGCCTACCACCATCAACCAAATAATCTTTGCATTCGTTTGCTAATCGCTTGTAAAACTGCATTCCGTTATCTTTGCCCACCAATGCAAGTTTTGGGTCATACTTACGTACTGACTTGTCTAAAGTTTTGTATTCTGTTGCACTTATATATGGTGGATTGCAAGTGATTATATCATACTTGCCACTCACCTTACTAAACATATCACTTCGCAAGATATCCACATTTAGTCCCAAAGATTGTGCATTACTCTTCGCTACTCGCAAGGCTAGCCTTGAGATATCCACAGCGGATACATTCGCATTACCATATTTCGCTAGAGCCAAGGCTATCGCTCCACTGCCTGTGCATAGGTCTAGCACTTTATCTTGTGGATTGATATCTTGCAATACTCTCTCGACTAGCACTTCGGTATCTGACCTTGGTGCTAGCACATGATTGTTGATATTTAGCTTCATACCATAGAAATATGCCACACCAAATATCTTATTGACAGGCATACCCTTTAGGTGCTTTTTGCCAGCCTTGAGTATATCTCGCACCTGACTAGCGGTCAACTCTTGCTGGCTGTCTAGGTTGTCTACATTGAGTACATTGAGTAGGATTTCTCTGACTTCGTATTCGTCAATGCCTTTAGCAATTAGGTCTTTTTTGATTTGATAGAGTTTCATTATTTTTTTTACCTCATTTAAGACACAAAAACGCATTTTGCCCTATTACCGACAAAATGCGCTCGAAAAAATAATGTGCTAAACGTTAAACTTTTTCTTGAACTTATCTACTCTACCAGCAGTGTCAACCAATTTCTTTTGACCAGTGTAGAATGGGTGGCATTTGTTGCACACGTCAATCTTCATGCTGTCGCCTGGTTTGGTTGAACGAGTTTCAAAAGTAGCGCCACAAGCACAGGTGACAACAACTTTGTGGTAATCTGGTTGGATTTCTTTATTCATACAACACCTCGTCTAATTTAGTCTTTTTGCTATGTGATTATACACTACCAACAAACTATTGTCAATCATTTTTCGCAAAAAACTTTTATTCAGCGCTTACCAGACTTTTAGCCAACTGGTCAATATCTCCCGCCCCAACGAAAAGATATGCGTCCGCATTGTAGTTGTCTAGAGCCTTATTCAACTTGGTCAAACTATCTACATAACTGCATTTTACCTTGTTTTGTCGCAAGACTTTGACCAAAGACTTGGCACTCATGCCTTGGCTTTCGCTCTCTCTGGCGGGGTATTCTTTATATATTATAAGGTTAGGAATATCTTTCAGCACTCGTACAAAGTCGTCCAAGAGAGCCTTTGTGCGAGAATAGGTGTGCGGTTGAAACACAAAAACGTATTCATGATATATACTGCTCGCCACATTGTGAAAGTTGTCAATCTCTGTGGGGTGGTGTGCATAATCTATGACCACATCAGCATCTCTGTACTGCCCTATAGTCTGCGACCTACGTGCCACTGGCACAAAATCTGCCAATCCATTGACTATCGCCCTGTCACTCTGCCCCAGAGCCCACGCTGTACGGATTGCCAGCACGGCATTGTCCACATTGTATCTACCCAATGTAGATATGCTCACAGGCAAGCATCTATCCATCACCACACTAAACTCCGTTCTACCATTCGTTGTGTCAAACCGCACACCTTGTACGGCAACATCACTTTTTAATAGTCCTAAAAACTCGGTCGTCATATTGTCGCCCACTATGACGTGCTGTGCTTGTGCCACAAACTCACCAAAAGCAGACTGAATGTCATCTAAATCTGTGTAATAATCCAAATGGTCACGTTCTACATTGGTTATCACTGCCACAAAAGGCTTGATAGACAAGAAACTTCGCTTGTACTCGCAGGCTTCCACCACCAAATACTCGTCACCATACTCCATGCGAGCATCTGGCAGACTTGCCCCTATGTGACAAGACACCCTTTCGCCATGGGCTCTAAGTATAGAATATATCATTGTAGCCGTTGTAGTTTTGCCATGACAACCCGCCACAGCTATCACTTTGTCAAAGTCTTTGCACACTTCGCCCAGAAGTTCTGCTCTGGTGACGACTTCAATATTGTTACGCCTTGCATACTGCAGTTCGGCATTGTCTTCGTCTATAGCACAATTGACTACCACAAGGAATGCATCTTGTACCAAATCTACCCTATGCCCAACCTGACAAGGTATACCAAGTCGTATTAGTGAGTGTAGATTGTCACTATTTCTTATGTCCGAGCCTGACACTTGCACCCCTCGTGAGTGAAGGTATCTTGCCAACTCACACATACTCACTCCACCCACACCAATAAAATGCACTCTTTGGTGCTTGAATATCATATTTTTGTAATCCATAATTTTATATATTCATAATGCACACAAAATGTACTTTTTCTACACACAAAAAACTGACAAAATATGTGGAAAACTGCCGAATAAAAATAGAATAAAAGTATATAAAATTATTTGCAAAAAAAGTGTAGATATAGTAAAATATAAGTGACTAGAAAATAGTCAATCTATAAAAGGAAGGAGCTTTATGAACATTTCAGACATTCGTATTAGATTGATGCCAAAGGCAGACAGCATGTTGAAGGCGGTAGCATCATTCACCATTGATGAGTGCTTCGTAGTCCATGACGTGAAGATTATCGATGGTTCTAATGGCTACTTTGTGGCAATGCCATCTAAAAAAGGTGCAAATGGAGACTATCGTGACATCGTTCACCCTCTCAATACTGAGACACGTGAAAGACTAAGCGCTCTCATTTTGGCTGAATACGAAAAGGCTGTCGCTAACGGCGAAGACAAATAGTAACTTTGTAGAAAGACTATTTT
>JBKSMV010000036.1:0-18011 GCA_046881985.1 Clostridia bacterium | reverse complement strand
CAGAGCCATCGAAACCTGTGACTTTGGCATGATTTACTAGCCCTTTTACTATAGGGAAACCATTGTTGCGGTTGTCTATAAACATGAAGTAATCATCGAAATCTGTCATTCCTACAAAACTAGAGCTCTCTCTCATTTGATCAGACGTAAGTGCTGTGCACGTTGACGAACTACTAGTGAACAATGTAGAATTGTAATAACTCTCTGTTACTGTGGCAGCAGTACCAGTAAATGAAATAATATCATACATAGTAATATAAGAGGCGTTTATTGTTGTATTAATGATAACTTTATTAATATCCACAGTCTCACCCGGGGATGTATTACCATACACTGCCCCCACATATCCACTACTGCTATATGTTGTACGTGACATCGTAATAGACCCATTTACAGTACAACAACTTATACTTACAGAGCTAGCCTGACCTATATACCCCACCAATCCCCCAAACACCGGGACTGTAGAATATTGAGATGTAAGGTTTATATTTATATCTCCATCAAAACTACAGCCGTTAAGATTTACAACAGTATCGGCGTAACCTACTATACCTCCAAGATAAAGCTCATAATTAGATGCTTTTGAAGTAGACCCTGATATTGTTCCAAGATATTGACAATGTGTTAGTGATACACCTCGAAATGAAGCAGTAGCGACGTTTAGATCATCTCCTATTATTCCTCCGATTTCCCCAATAAAGTTATCTGCAATTGAAATATTTACATAACTAATAATTTGACTGTATTCTTGATATCCACATGAACCAAAAGCCCCTCCAACTAGTACAAATCCACCTGGACATTCAATTGTTCCTGTAACTAAAATATTATCAGCAGGAATGCCATAAATGTGGCCAACCGCTCCACCTATCACTGGTTGCAAAGAAGAAAAAGTACTTTTTGACACAACTATGCTTATATTATTGATAATACAATTTGATATTCCTGAAGTCTTGCCACATGGTCCATCTGCGCTCCCAACTAAACCTCCGACAACCTCGCCCCTAGTATCAGTGTCGCTAGCATTAGCTGAGAAGTTAATAACTTGACTATTTGTAATACTGAATATATGGTCATTGGAAGAACTATAAAACCTTCCAACTAGTCCGCCAACATAAGATCCAGATGTTGCAGAGAAATCTCTTACTACACAATTAGATATCTTTAATGTATCTTCACCATATCCCAAAAGACCACCGGCCAAGGTACCACTATCAAGTGGTTTAGTGACACTATAAGTGATATCAATATTTGTCAAATAGGCATTAGTGGCAATACCGAATAATCCTACATAAGTCGTAGGTTCAGGATATAAATTTACAATACAGAAGTCTCCACCATTGTAGTTTGCTCTAAACGCAGTCGAATCCGAGCTACCGATAGGCGTCCATGATGCGTTATTCAAATCAATATCTGTAGTCTGCAAAAAATGCACCCCTTCGGATATTGTACCATTATTTACACTGTCTCTTAAGTAAGCAAGGTTTTCTGCACTCTCGATTAGGTATGGGTCAGCTTCTGTACCACTACCTTTTGTCCAAATGGTAGAGCTACTGCCGTCCCAAACACTAGCATTTAGAAGCTTCCGCCCCCCCCCCCAGGGTAGTATCGATTCGCTTGCCTACTTCGATTGTGTTGGTCGGAGCAGTAGTGTCTTTCTTGAGTAAAAGTACTAGTGTAGTTGTAAGTATGGCTACAAATAGCACTGATACTATAGTAATTATTGTAAATCTTCTACGATTTTCATGTGTGATAGATTTCATACACTACTTATCTCCTTTTCTTTATTTTCGTTAGTTTTAGTATACACTATTTTGGGCTAAAAAATCAAATGTTTTTGGGGGTAAAATGAAAATATTTTATTTTTTTACAAAATGGACATAAAAAAACACTAATAAATAGTGTTTGTCTAAAACTTTGGCTTAAAAATGTCGGTAAGGATCAACATTCTCACTTCTGGGGACATATTTGTCATCATATCTTGTAAGTCACGTGTGCGGACTTTACGACCTTGCATTTGACTTGGAGCAAGGCGATATTTGGTGTGTTCTTCTTGAAAACTCTCGGGCTCGACATCTACTGAGCCAGTAGAAATCTCACTTTCTGCACTTATTTCGGTATTTTCGTCAGTCTTGTCTGCACGTTCACCAAAAGAGTATTTGTTTAGGCTAAGACGTTGAAATGGCTTTTGTTTTGGTGGATTGTCGTCTTTTGGCTTGGCAGTAGACTCTTTGAAAAGGGTCTTCATCTCTTCTAGTTCTGCATCTTGACTAACATTCTCTTCTGGCTTTGGGTCTTCTTTTTTTTCAGTTTTTATTGGTTTTTTATGAGCCTTGACAATTTTGGCAATAAAAACAGTGGTAAGCACTATTGCGGTTACCACTAGTCCTGCTGTAATTATCATGTTTAATATCTCATATAGTTTCATTAAAACTCTTCCGTAGGAGTACCTTTATCTTCATTTTTGGTTAGGCTGTTGCGCATATTTGTATCAGCCACCATGTTTTGCATACGATAATAGTCCATTACACCAAGTTTGCCTTGTTTGAATGCAGCAGCGATTGCTTTTGGCACTTCGCTCTCCGCCGCCAAAACGACTGCTCTCATCTCTTGTGCTTTGGCTCTCATTTCGTATTCTGTGGCAATGGCTTGAGCACGACGTTCTTCTGCACGTGCTTGAGCCACTTTTTTCTCTGCTTCTGCTTTATCTATAATAAGTTTGCTATCGACATTCTCGCCTACTGATATATCTGCTATATCCAATGACACGATAATATACGCTGTGTCTTGGTCTAGACCCTTGCGGATTACTGTGCCAGAAATAATGTCTGGGTTTTCCATGACAAGTTTGTGATTGTCTGCACAACCTACCGCTGTGACAATACCTTCGCCTACACGAGCAATGATTGTCTCTTGTCCTGCATAACCTATAATCTTCTTAAGGTCAGTCTTGACGGTCACTCTAGCTTTAACCTTGAGTTCGATACCATCTTTGGCCACCGCACTAATCTCTGGTGTCATGATAACTTCTGGCTTGACACTATTGCGTACTGCGGACAAAACATCTCTGCCTGCTAGGTCTATGGCTTTGGCTTCGTCATTGGTTAATTCCAATCCTGCACTCTTGGCTGCAATGAGCGCACTGACTATATTCTCGATATTGCCACCGGCCATGCTATGTGTCTCTAGTTCGTTAATGTCGATATCTAAGCCTGCTTTTTTGCCGACAATGTATTGGTCAACAATGCCCTTGACATCACAATGTCTAAATCTCATTGCAACAAGACGTGTCATGGATACATATGCACCAGAAACCAATGCTCTAATGAATACTTTCATCGGCACTAGTGCTAAAAGCACACCTATAGCAATAACTATCACACCAAGGATTATCCAAAATGCAACGCTCATTTTCCCCTCCTATTTGGCTCAATTATACCACAGCAAGAGCCGTTGTCAATACCCAACCTATATGCATTGGCACAAAAAAAAGAGTAGTTATTTGCTACTCTTAATTTTGTCCTTTACGGCTTTTTCTGCTTTGTCAGCGAATTCTTCTACTGGCTTGCAAGCCTTGAGCAAAACGATGCCCGCCAACATACCAAGCACCAAACCGCAACCGAATGAGTCTTTCATATATGCGCCTCCATGTTTAGTGTCTGCAAAAATGTGAAAATTATGTCGTAAATAATAAAAAATGCACGTTAATTGTGCATTTTAGTCAATATCTAGAAATAAGTCGTCATCGTCATCATCGTCTATTGGTGCAAATCTTTGACTATGAGTAGAAACGAGTGTTGGTTGACTATTGATTGATGCAGAAGGAGTGTCTTCTAATTCTTCAATCTCTTCTTCCATTTCTTCAACGTCTTCGTCGGCATCTTCTGTTTGGGCTTCTTCATCTGCTTCTTCGTCTATGGTTTCATACTCTTCGTATGACTCTAACTCGTCGTGTTCTTCCACTTCGTCATCATCATGAGTGAGTGTGATACCATGCTTCTTGGCGTGTTTTCTCTCTGCCTTTTCTAGTTTAAGATAATAGTTCTCTACTGCGGCATGGATTAATTCTTCTGCCATGAGCAGACAATAATGCTTGTCGTCAGGCAATTCGCCAATATACTCTATAAAGTCTGCATCACGAATGAGTTTGATTTCGTCGATAGTTTTGCCTTTGATAAGTTGTGTGGCCACACTACTGCAGGCAATAGCTGGTGCTGAGCCGAATGTTTGGAACTTGGCATCTTTTATGCGACCATCTATCACACGGATAGTCATCTCCATAACGTCACCGCATCTCTCGTTGCCTACCTTACCAATGCCATCTGGCTTGGACAATTTGCCTGCACCCTTAGGGTTTTGGAATATATCAATTATTTTTTGGTTGTACATAATACCCCCTTCTTATATGTAGGTGATATTGCACGAAGTTTATTCACAAACTCAACAAGTGCGGTGATAGTAGCATCTATCTCTTCAAATGTATTGTATATGCCGAATGAGAAACGGATTGTGCTCTTTACCAAATGATTTTCTCTGCCCAAAGCCATAATGACATGAGAGTCAAGGTGACTACTGCTACTGCAAGCACTACCTGTGCTTACACAAATACCATTTAGGTCAAGCATGGTCATAAGTGCTTCGCCGTCTACTCCGGCAAATGACACACTTACTATACTATTAAGGCATTGTGACTGGTGACCATTGAAAGCAATGTCTTCAATGTCATGCACTAGCTGTGCCTTGAAATAATCTCTTAATTTACGAATCTTGTACTCGTTGGTGTGCAAATCTCTACCTAATACTTCTACTGCTTTACCAAAACCAACCACACCTGCTACATTCACTGTACCAGGACGTTTGGCTCTCTCTTGCTGTCCGCCATATAAAAGGTTGTCAAACATGATATCGTTGTTGACATACAAAGCACCAACACCTTTAGGACCATAGAGTTTGTGAGCAGAAATGCTCATGGCATCTATGCCCAACTCTTCTACGTCAATGTCCATATGGGCAAATAGTTGCACTGCATCTACGTGGAAAATGATGCCCTTCTCGTGAGCTGTCTGTGCAATCGCCTTGATGTATTGCACTGTACCAATCTCATTATTGGCTCCTACAATAGATATAAGTGTGGTTGTAGGACGAATGCTATGTAGTAGTTGTGGGAAGTTGATAAGTCCATGTTCATCAACGTCTAGATATGTCACTTCAAAACCTTCTCTCTCTAGTTGATGGCAGGCTTCCAATACTGAGTGGTGCTCTATCTTGGAAGTGATGATATGATTGCCCTTGCGAAGATTGGCATGTGCTATACCACGAATTGCCCAGTTGTTCGCTTCCGTACCACCAGAAGTAAAATATATCTCACTAGACTGGCAGTTGATAGCCTTGGCAATAGTGTCACGTGCATTCTCTACCAATGCACTCGCCTTGCGTCCCACATGGTGTCTAGAACTATTGTTGCCATAATTCTCTGTCATGACCGGCAACATTGCGCTCAAAACTTCCTTGCTGACAGGAGTTGTGGCTGTGCTATCCAAATATATTGTTGTCATAATATTTTCTCCGTCATAATTATAGCCGATATTGGCGATTTGTCAATATTAGTCTACATATCTTGTCAAAAATTGTTCCAACTCTTCCGCACTCTTGTAGCCAATGCTCATGTCTACTTTTTTGCCGTCCTTAAAGAGCAAAAGTGTCGGCACAGAGTAAATATCATATTCGCGAGCCACATTTTCGTCTTTGTCGATGTCAATTTTGCCGAAAACAACTTTACCTGCAAACTTCTCTGCCAAGCTGTCTAGGATTGGTGACAACATTTTGCATGGCATACACCAAGTGGCAAAAAAGTCCACCAAAACATACTCTCCGCTGGCAATCTGCTCTTTGAATGTCTTTTCATTCATCATTTCCATAATCTTTCTCCTTATTTTATCAAATCATTCACTATTTTGGCTGAAATTATACTCGCCATACTCATTGGGTGGTAGGCTATGCTAGCCACTCCACCATCGGTCTTGATAGTAGGCTGAGTGGTGTATACTACATTGAGTTTTTTGACACCTTCCTGCACACAAAACTTACGTATAACCTTTGCCAATGGGTCATAACTAGTCTTGTGTATGTCGGCGAGTTTGTATTCAGGCAGACCACTACGATTGCCTGCTCCCATGGCGCAAATGATAGGTATATTTTTGTCTTTTGCAGTCAAAATGAGTAGTTGCTTGTCCTTGACACTATCTATGCAGTCTGCGATATAGTCATAGTCAAAGTCAAACTTATCAAGATTGTCCGCATTAAATCTACTCTCTATCGCAACTACCTTACAATCAGGATTGATACTAGCAATTCTCTCTGCCATGACGGTCACTTTTGGCATACCTAATGTAGTGCGAGTGGCGATAATTTGGCGATTGAGATTGCTATCTTCCACTCTATCGCCGTCAATCAAGACAAGTCTACTCACACCGCTTCTAGCAAGAGTCTCTGCCACATAGCCACCAACTCCACCAACGCCAAAAACTGCGACAGATGAGTTTCGCAGTTTTTCTAGTGCATTATCGCCTATTAAGTTTCGTGTTCTACTATAAAACATATTTCTTGACATCATACTTGCTGATAGTCTTATTTAGGTGTGACTCTACATAGGCTTTGTCAATAGTCACTTTGACTGGGTCAATCTTGTCGCTAGCATGGAAAGATATGTCTTCTAGCAATTGCTCCATAAGTGTCTGCAATCTACGTGCGCCAATGTTTTCTTGTGATTGGTTTTCCTTCTCGGCGAGTTCGGCGAGTTCTTTGATAGCGTCATTTGTAAAGTTTATCTCGACATTGTCTACTGCCAAAAGTTGTTGATATTGTTTTGTGATAGCATTGGCTGGTAGAGTAAGGATTTTTTCAAAGTCGTCTTGTGTGAGTGAGTTGAGTTCTACTCGTACTGGGAAGCGACCTTGCAACTCTGGAATCAAGTCTTCCACACTGCTTACATGGAATGCTCCCGCCGCTATAAATAGAATATATTCGGTATGAGCTACACCATATTTGGTATTGACAGCACTACCTTCAACTATTGGTAGAATGTCACGTTGTACACCTTCACGGCTGACGTCTTGGTTGGAATTGTTGTGTTTGCGAGCGATTTTGTCTATCTCGTCAATGAAGATGATGCCGTCTTCTTCTGCACGGCGAATGGCTT
Source organism: Clostridia bacterium (assembly GCA_046881985.1). Classification (GTDB taxonomy): domain Bacteria; phylum Bacillota; class Clostridia; order Christensenellales; family UBA1242; genus HGM11372. The sequence continues at coordinate 10,810 of JBKSMV010000036.1, read as the reverse complement.
CTGCATTGAGATTGTCTTGGTCAATAAGTTTGTCACATTCTTCCGCTAGAAGCATCTCTCTCGCTTTGGCTATAGACATTTTGCGTGTCTTTGGTGCGCCACCAAACATATTGCCTACTATTTGACCAATATTGATTTCGCCACCACCACCTGCCAAGATGTCGATTTGTTGTGGTTTTTCTTTGACTTCTATGTCAATGATTTCATTGTCGAGTTTGCCTGCATCAAAATCATGGTTAAACTCTGTCCTAAAAATCTCTGTCTCCATATCTTCTGGTTTTTGTTGTTTTTTGATAGGATAGAGCATATCTTTTAGTTTCTTGTTGACCACTGCTTCTGCCTTGGTCTTGACAGCTTTGGCTTGTTCGTCCCTTACCATACGGATTGAAACTTCTACAAGGTCACGAATCATACTCTCTACGTCACGACCTACATAACCAACTTCGGTATACTTTGTGGCTTCCACCTTGATAAATGGGGCTTTGACGAGTTTGGCAAGTCTACGAGCAATCTCTGTCTTACCTACTCCTGTAGGACCTTTGAGTATGATATTGCGTGGAGTGATTTCTTGGCTCACTTCCTTTGGCAGTCTACTACGGCGATATCTATTTCTGAGTGCGATGGCAACAGCCTTTTTGGCATCGTGTTGTCCAATGATATACTTGTCCAACTCTTGAACTATTTGTGTGCAATCTAGTTCCATACTATGCCTCCTCTACTATGAAATTGTTATTGGTGAATACACAGATTTCTGCTGCGATTTCCATTGATTTGAGTGCGACTTCTTTGGCACTAAGGTCGGTGTTGCGGATTAGTGCTTTGCCTGCTGACAAGGCATAATTGCCACCACTACCAATGGCACAAACACCATCATCTGGCTCTACCACGTCACCAAGTCCTGTGACAATGAGCATATTGTCCTTGTCTGCCACTATTAGCATGGCTTCTAGGTTTTTCATACTCATATCTCCACGCCACAACTTTGCCAACTCTACTGCGCTACGAAGCAGACTGCCAGAGTATTTGTTGAGCATACTCTCAAACTTCTCACACAAACTAAAAGCATCGGCTGTGCCACCTGCAAAGCCAACAATCACTTTGCCGTCATATATACGACGTACTTTGTGAGCATTGCCTTTGAGTATAGTGCTTTGGCCCATAGTCACTTGGCCGTCACCTGCTATGGCTATTTTGCCGTCCTTTTTGACGCCTATTATAGTAGTTCCTTTGATATCCATATTTTCTCCTTATTTCTTTTTGTTTGTAGGACATTCTGCATTGATACAATGTGGAGTGTCAAGTTTGTCTTTGTTGACCTTGCAATACAATGGTTGTTTACACTCTGGGCAGGTCTGCTCTATCGGTAAATCCCATGACATAAAGTCACATTTTGGGTAGTTGTCGCAACTATAGAAGACTTTGCCACGTTTGCTTAGACGTGCGCTGACAACACCAGCACATTTTGGACATTTGCCCTTGAATTGTTGCTCTGGGAAAGGTTTCTGCTCTGGTGCATCAAGACTCTTTGTATTTTTGCATTTTGGGTAGTTTGGACATGCTAAAAACTTGCCGTATTTACTCTCCCTATACACCATCATTGCACCACATTTGTCACAAACAACGTCGCTGACTTCTACTTCTTTTTTGGCACTATCGCCGTCTTTATAGGCTGAATACAATTCACCTACAAAGTCGGTGTAGAAGTCTTTGATAGTGTTTTGCCATGTCTTGCCACCTTCTTCGATTTCGTCTAGTTTAGTTTCCATCTCTGCGGTGAACTGAATATTCATAAGGTCTGGGAAGTGCTTCTCAAGATATTCTACCACCTGCACACCAAGTTCGGTAGGTGCGATATATTTGCTATCTTTCTTTTGAGTATAGCCACGTGTTGATATAGTTAAAACTGTGGCTGCAAATGTCGCTGGTCTGCCAATGCCTTTGTCTTCGAGTTCTTTGACAAGTGTCGCTTCCGAAAAACGTGCTGGCGGACGAGTAAACTTTTGTTCTTTGGTAAGATTATCCAACTTTACTACGTCGCCTACTTCTAGTGCTGGAAGCAAGGTTGATTTTTCGTCATCTACATTGAATAGTTTGGTGAATCCGTCAAACAAAACGGTTCTACCAGTGGTCTTGAATTGATAATCTGCGCTATCAAACTCTATCGCCACACTATTGTACTTGGCTGGTACCATTTGACTAGCCACAAATCTATTGAATATCATGCAATAGACACGATAAAGCATGGCGTCCATTTTGCCACTCAAATATTCTGGTGTGTATTTGAGTGATACTGGTCTAATCGCTTCGTGTGCATCTTGAGCAGACTTTTTGCTCTTGAACACATTTGGCTTGGCTGGTACATAGTTGGCACCATAGTTTTGAGTGATGTATTCCTTTGCCATATCTTGCGCACTTGGTGAAACACGTGTACTATCTGTACGTATATAGGTAATAAGTGCGGTTTTGCCTTCGCCGGCGATTTCTACACCTTCATACAGACTTTGTGCTGCTTGAGTGATAGATTTAAGTGTCATTTTGAGTCTATTGATGGCATCTTGTTGCAGTGTGCTGGTGATATATGGTGCTGGCATATTGGAAGTAGTCACACTCTTTTTGACATTGCTTACCACAAAAGGATTGTTGCTTACTGCATCAAAGACCGCTTGTGCTTCTTCTGCACTATGTGGTTGGAACTTTTTGTGAGAATGAGCGAAAAGGTCGGCCTTGTATTTTTTAGGTTCTGTAGCCTTACTATCACTCCACTCTGCCGTAATGTCCCAGTATTCTTCTGGCTTGAAGTTTTGTATCTCTTTTTCTCTCTCAACTACAATCTTGAGTGCCACAGACTGCACACGACCGGCGCTGAGTTTGTTGCGAATCTTCTTGCTGATAAGTGGTGAAAGTTTGTAGCCAATAAGTCTATCCAAAACACGACGTGCTTGTTGCGCGTCGACTAAACTCATATTGACTGGTGTTGGTTTTTCTAGCCCTTCAAAAATCGCATCTTTGGTAATAGCATTGAATGTGATACGTTGTGCTTGCATTGGCTCAATGCCGAGTATGTTGCAAAGATGCCAAGATATCGCTTCTCCTTCTCTATCCGGGTCGGTTGCGAGATAGATATTGTCAGCCTTTTTGGCTTTGGCGACGAGTGTCTTGGCTAGTTCTTTTTTATCTGGAATTATTTCGTAAGTTGGCTCAAAATTACGTTCTACGTTGACCGCCAAAGTCTTCTCTGGCAAGTCGCGAATGTGTCCTTTTGTGGCAATTACTTCAAAATCTTTGCCTAGATACTTTTTGATAGTACCAACTTTACCTGGTGACTCGATTAGTAATAAGTTCATTATATATCCTTCTAGTTAGAGAGATAAAAGTTGCCCGGCAACTTCTCAATCAGTCCCCTTATCTGCAATGACAAGAGTATGGCATTGAGTTGTTGTGGTGCAAGACCTGTGTAATCCATTAGGTCTTGATAACTCTTTTTCTCACTCATAGTGTATCGTAATATATTACTCTCATTAAAGTCAAGTTGAAAATTGTCCTTTCCTGTATTTTCTTGTTTAATGATTTTCATTTCTTCCAAAATGTCGCTAGGGTCTAGTGTAATAGAGCCTTGCATCTCTTTCAAAATCTTGTTGCAACCCTTGCTTTCTAGAGAAGTAATCTTGCCTGGTACGACATACAAATCTCTGCCATAATCTACGGCATAGTTTTTTGTATGCAGACTGCCACTATTTTCCTGTGCTTCGGTGATAAGCACGGCTTCACTAAGCCCTGCCAAAATCCTATTGCGTATAGGGAACATATAGTTCATTGGGGCAACTTCTGGTCTATTCTCACACACCAAAAGATGCTCTTTAGCGATTGTTTCAGACAAGCCAAAGTTTGATGTAGGATAAATATGGTCAAAGCCACCTGCCAAAACGGCGATAGTTTTGCCACCTACAGCGATGGCTTCTTCGTGTGCAATAGTGTCCACACCATGTGCCAAACCTGACACGATTGTCAGTCCTGCTTGAGCGAGTTCTTTGGCATAATTTTTGGTGACGACCTTGCCATAGTCACTTGGTCTTCGTGTGCCTACTACTGCTATGCAACGAGTGCTGAGTAGGTCAAGATTTCCCTTGCAATATAGTACATATGGCGGATTGTCAATTTCTCTCAACAACGCAGGATATTGTGTAGAATAGATAGTTATCACCACAATACCTTTGTCCTGGTATGATTTCAATTTTAGGTTGAGAAAGTCTTCATCTTTGCAAGCATTTAACTTGGCGAGTTCCTCTTTTGAGAGAATATCTTGTAGGGCTGGAATCATCTCTTTGGACAATTTTTCTCTCAAATCAACGTCTTGACCATAAGCCTTGAGCAAGGCTGTCTTTTTGGAATAGGTCATGAAGTCGAAGCAGTCCAACCATAGTAAGTTTTTGTCTCTAATTGTGTATTCCATTATCTACCTCTTATACTGTATATTTTCTGTCTAATGAGCGGTATTGTATCGCTTCTGCGATGTGCTCTGCTTTGATATTTTCGCTGTGGTCCAAGTCGGCTATTGTACGTGCCACTTTCAATATACGTGTGTATGCTCTAGCGCTAAGATTGAGTTTGTGAAAAGCGACTTCTATGAGTTGTGTACCCATTTCGTCAAGTTTGCAATACTTTCTAAAATCGGCTTCTGTCATCTTGGCATTGGAGTATGTCTTGGAGTCTTGAAAACGTTCTAGTTGCACTCTACGTGCTTCGTTGACACGTTGCTTTATCTCTGCGCTACTCTCTTCCAAGTGGTCTTTGCTCATCTCGTCATAACTTATCGCTTCTACTTCTATATGTAGGTCTATTCTGTCCATAAGTGGTCCACTGATTTTGGACAAATACTTGTGAATAGCAGATGGTGAGCATTTACACTTGACCGTAGGGCTACCATAATAGCCACAAGGACAAGGATTCATGCTGGCAATCATGTTGAAATTGGCTGGATAGCACACCGTATTTTGCAATCTAGCAACCGTAATGACACCATCTTCGAGCGGTTGACGAAGGGTTTCGATAGTTTTGCGGTCGTATTCTGGCAATTCGTCCAGGAATAGTACTCCATTGTGAGCAAGGCTGACTTGTCCCGGCTTGGCTGTCCTACCACCACCAGTAAGAGCAACAATTGTAGTTGTATGATGTGGTGAGCGGAAAGGTCTTTGTACAACAATGCCGGTATTTTGGTCCAACTCACCTGCGACACTATGTATCTTGGTCACTTCAAGTGCTTCTTCAAAAGTCATATCTGGCAAAATAGTAGGGAAACATTTGGCGAGCATAGTCTTGCCTGCACCTGGCGGGCCTATCATGAGAATATTGTGTCCGCCTGCAGCAGCAATCTCCAATGCTCTCTTGGCACTGGCCTGACCTTTGACGAATGCAAAGTCCGCTTTGGAACGGCTCTCGCTCACTACTTCGTCATATGTTTTGCCCCTAACTGGCTCGATAACGAGTTCTCCCTTGAGAAAAGCGACCAACTCTATGAGATTGTCCACAGCATAGACTTCTAGGTCATCAATGAATGCCGCTTCGTTGGCATTGGCTTTAGGTATAACGAAATGCTTGTAGCCGTTTTGTTTGGCGGAAATAAGCATTGGTAAGATACCATTCACCTTACGTACTTGTCCATCAAGTGAGAGTTCGCCTAGGAATGCGTATTTTTTGACAGCGGACTGCTTGAGCACTTCATTCGCAGTCAAAATGCCTATGGCTATAGGCAAGTCGTAGTTGCTACCTTCTTTTTTGGAACTAGCAGGTGCTAGATTGATAATGATATGATTGATTGGATAGTTGTATCCACTATTTTTGATGGCAGACTTTACACGTTCTTTGCTCTCTTTGATAGCTGTATCTGCCAATCCTACCACGTCATAACCAGGCAAACCTGGGTTGATGTCCACTTCGACTTCAACTCCATACCCTTCTATGCCTATTAATCCGTAGCTTTTGATTTTAGATAACATTGATTTCCCCTTATACAACAAGATTATACACCATTACAACAATTTTGACAACCTTATCTATACATTGATTTCATAAAAAAACGCACATTAAGTGCGCTTTTATTACTCTACTGATATTATGTAATAGTATACAGGTTGTCCGCCATTGGTGATGACAACGTCATAATCTGGATATTTCTCTTCCAAAGACTCGCCCAAAGCTTCTGCATCTTCGATTGGAGTATCTTGACCATAGAAAATGGTGATATTACTTGCATCTTCGTTGACAAGTTTGGCTACAACTTGCTCACAGCAATCATTGATATTGTTAGACTTGGCGATGATTTCGTGCTTGTCTAGACCAATGATGTCGCCCTTTTCCAACTCGAAGCCATCAGTTTCTGTATCACGAACAGCATATGTGATTTGACCACTAGCCACCATTGTCAATGCGTCTTTCATATTGGCAGTGTTGTCTTCAATGCTAGCTTCTGGATCGAATGCCAAAGCACTAGCCACACCTTCTGGAATAGTTGTAGTAGGTATAACCACAATCTCTGCATTGGTGATGTCATTGGCTTGTTGAGCTGCCATGATAATATTCTTGTTGTTTGGCAATACAAATACAGTCTTTGCCTTGACACTATCTACCGCAGTAGCAATATCGTTGGCACTTGGATTCATAGTTTGTCCGCCACTGATGACGTAATCCACATTCAAGTCTTTGAATACACTAGAAAGTCCTTCACCAGCAGCAACTGATACTACCGCTACGTCTTTTAGTTTGGTTTGCTCTTTTGCCTTTCTGTCACGATTTTGTTGCAACATATTCTCAATCTTGACGTCATACAACTCACCAAGTTGCAAAGCGTAACCCAAAACTTTGTTAGGGTCGTTGGAGTGAACGTGAACTTTGACTTGTTGCAAGTCACCGATAACGATAACGCTGTCGCCGATTTGCATCAAACGCTCTCTAAGAGTGTCGATATCTGCTTCGGTAGTCTTCTCTTTCATGTTTTGGATAAACATTTCGTTGCAATATGCGAACTCAATAGAAGCCACGTCGTCTACGAAGTGATTTTCTTCTGCAGTCACGTCTTTAGTGACTGTGTCTACAAACTCACAATTCACTGGTTCGCCATTGAGCACCTTGTACATACCAGTCAAAATGGTGATAAGTCCACGACCACCAGCATCTACTACACCGGCACGTTTAAGTACTGGCAACATATCTGGTGTTTGTTGCAAAACACTTTCTGCGTGAATAATAACCTTCTCCCAGAAAGCAGTAATATCTTTTTCATTTTTAGCAATCTCTTTACAGCCTTCTGCGATGCCACGAATAACTGTCAAGATTGTACCCTCTTTTGGAACAGTGACGGCCTTATAAGCCACTTCACAGCCCTGCTTGAAACCTTTGACAAGGTCTTTGATGTCGATTTCTTCCTTACAATTGGACAATTCTGTGCAAAGACCCTTGAAAATTTGTGATGTAATAACACCAGAGTTACCTCTAGCGCCCTTCAATGCTCCTCTACTGCATGCCAAGCAGACGTCTTCGATAGATGGGTTCTCACACTCATTTACCTCTTTGACTGCTGAACGCATAGTCAAGCTCATATTTGTACCCGTGTCGCCGTCTGGAACTGGGAACACGTTTAGTGCGTCAATCGCTGATTTATTATCTTCTAATGTTTGATATCCTGAAAGGAGCATCTTTTTGAAAGTGGCTCCGTTAATAGACTTAGGCATTGTATCTCCTTAATTTATGCGCCTATCCCTACTACATGAATATTAACTTCCCCTACCAACATGCATGAAAACTGCTCAACTTTGTACTTAACAGTAGAGCGAACAGCCTCTGCAACTGCGGATATGGACATGCCATACTTCATAACTACATAGAGATGTAGGTTAATCTTGTTTTCATTTGTGAGGACGGTAACGCCTTTGTGCTGTCTTCTCTCTTTGGTACGAACATTGTTGCTCCTGCCACTGCGAGAAACCAACTCAACGACACCATAGCAATCAAGCGCTGAAAAAGCGGCAACCTTAGCGATTGCCTTCTTTGCGATGCTGAGTTTACCGAATGAATTGTGGGTCGCAAAAGCCATCACATATACTCCTCTGCATATAATATATATCATTTCCAAAAATATTGCAAGCAAAATTAATAATTTTTGTTATAACACTTGCAAAATATTTTTTCTTATGCTAAAATACACAAGTAATGAAAATATTTGGAGGAAAATTATGAGCAGAGTTTGTGCCGTTTGTGGTAAAAAAGCAATGAGTGGTCATAATGTAAGCCATAGTAATGTTAAGACTAACCGTACTTTCGGTGTTAACGTACAAAAGGTCAGCGTCAATATTGACGGTAAAGAAAGCAAAGAATATCTTTGCACAAAATGCATTAAGACTAGCAAAAAAGGTAATTAGTTATTAAAAAAGCACCCTATTGGGTGTCTTTTTTATTTATAATGTATGAGATAGAATACTTTTATTAGTTGTCACTTTTGAATAACTGCTTGAAAAACAATAGCTTGAATATCGGCTTGAGTATCTTTGGCAGTTTGAAACAGACGATTTTTGGCATATGTATCCCCTTTCTTTATCATATGCGGAAAGATATTATTATGACAACAAAAAAATGCCGTTATGGCATTTTTTATTTGTTTTCAGTGTTTTCTGTAGTTCTTACTGTGCCGTCTTTAATCTTGGCAGCTTTACCTACACGGTTACGTTGATAGTACAATTTTGCACGACGAACTTTACCTGGACGCACTACTTCAACTTTAGCAATCTTTGGTGAATGCAATGGGAAAGTTCTTTCAACTCCGATACCATAAGAAACACGACGTACGGTGAAAGTCTCGTTGATGCTGTGATTTTTCTTAGCAATTACAACGCCTTCGTATGCCTGAATTCTCTCTTTATCTCCTTCGATAACCTTCACATGAACTTTGACGGTATCGCCAACATTAAAAGGAGTAAGGTTGGTTTTTAGGTTTTCTTTCTCAAGAACATCGATAATGTTACTCATTTCCTATAACCTCCATATAAAACTAATGTGTACTCACTGTTGTTGTGTCGGTCCACATCTCGTATATTATAACTTAAAATAGATTGTTTGGCAAGTAGTTTTTGATATTTTGTTGATAAGTTTTTACAAATATTTGCTGTACTTTAATTCTTTATTATATATAAAATATAGTCTTATTCTATAATATAAGACATATATTGTTTTCTTTTTATTTATTGGTTTTTAGAAAGCATTTTCTATATGCGTAATCTCATCTCCCAAGACGCCAATCACGTCAAAACGGCACAAATTGTTCAATTTTCGCTCCATTTTGAGATATGTCTGGGCTATGGCACGAATCTTATTTTGCTTGTATGGTGTGACGGCTTCTTGTGGCAAGCCAAAATATGCTGTTTTGCGGTATTTGACTTCTACGAAAACTATTGTCTTTTTGTCTTGAGCTATTATATCTATCTCGCCTATTGGGCATTTGTAATTGCGAGTCAATATCTTGTAGCCTTTCTTGATTAGGTAATCACAAGCATATTGTTCGCCGACTTGACCTTTTAGTGTGTCAAATTGTCTACCTAGATTTTCGTAATCTTTTGGGTTAATTCTCATGGCATTATGTTAGCAAGATTGAGCCCATTTGTCAATTTATTCAGTTGATAATATCTTGATATGAAATAAAACAGCCCCACATGGGGACTATTATTTGTCAAAAGTGTCTAATGTGATTTTGCCAAGAGCACCCCTGCGGAAGTCATTGATAATGAGACGCTCGGCACGCTCATAATCAATGTCGCCACCGCGCTCGATACAGCCTCTCTTGGTGGCGATACCTTCCAGCACTTGTCTTGGTGTTTTGTCTCCAACATCTACTCCGTATTTGTTGAAGACCCCCTTGTCGGCATATTCTCTAATAAAGAAGCAAACTAGGTCATAAAGGTCAACTACGTCGTCCTTGACTGAGCCAATGAGAGCTAGCCTATATCCTACACGTTGGTCGGTAAAACTTGGCCACAAAGTGCCCGGTGTATCCATAATCTCAAGGCTTGGTGAAAGTTTGACCCATTGGGTATTGCGTGTGACACCGGGCTTGTCACCAGTGACTGCACGTGACTTGCCTACAAGGTTGTTGGTAAGAGTACTCTTGCCAGAGTTTGGCACACCAAGTATCATGCCACGAAGGATAAACCTTGCTCCCTTTTCGGCATTTGCTTTGAGTCTATCGGCAAAGATTTGATTGACAAGTCTAATTATAACCTGACTACTCTTGCTTTGAGTGGCATTAAGCACGACCGCTTTAGAGTTGGCTGTAGTAAAATAATTTTTCCATTTAGTAGTTTCAGCGTCGTTGGCAAGGTCTGCTTTGTTGAGCACGTAGATAATAGGTTTATCGCCAATCACCTTGGTAAACTCTGGATTGACACAAGACAATGGTGCACGTGCATCTAGGACGTATACGAAAAAATCGCAGAGCTTGGACTTGGTCTGCATTTCTCGTAGAGTTTTGGTCATGTGTCCTGGAAACCATTGTATCATAATATAATCCTTAGTCTAATAGGTCTGGTCTATTGCGTTTGGTGTTGTCTAGTGAGTTTTGGTGTCGCCACTTGGCAATCTCGGCATGGTTGCCACTGAGCAAGACGTCTGGCACACGTCTACCCCTAAACTCTGCTGGGCGAGTGTATTGGTCATACTCTAAAGTATTGGTAGAGAAACTCTCGTCCACTATGCTATCTGCAGTGATAACTCCGTCAACTAGACGGCTGGTAGAGTCCACAAACACCATGGCTGGCAACTCACCGCCAGA
>JBKSMV010000035.1:0-10818 GCA_046881985.1 Clostridia bacterium | reverse complement strand
CTTTTGTATTGGCTTTGTATTGATTAATTTATTAGAAAATATTAATTATTTAGACACTAACATCTCTATAGTTAGGCATATCAAACAGGCAGTAGCGTATATTTCAAATTTCAAAATAACTCAACTTGGTAATTGCGTAATATTATTTATTACTGGTTGGTACATAACGACTTTTGATATGTCAAAGTATAAAAAGATAGCTTATATTATTATTGGAGCCAATTTGATTTCAGCCGTTTTATTGGTAGTTTTTAGTGCCTTAACAAAAACGACATATGCTTTTTACTTCTTTTCAGACTACTATGGCATTTTTGTTTACTTTACCACTATTGCCATATTAATTGTATTTAGATATTCAAAGTTTGCACAAAAAGAAAATAGCCGAATTAATTATCTTGCAAACCACTCATTTATAATATATCTGCTTCATGTGTTATTAATCGACATAGTATTTTATTTCTTTGGAACATTCATTTATAATATATGTTCGACGGCGATGTGTTTTCTTTACATTCCTGCGTTAATTTTCTTAGTTTATATCTCAACCCTTGCTGTATCTTTATTGTTTTCACTCATACCAAAGAAGATTAGGAAATATTTATGCTGATAATCTACTAGATTAATAGACGTTTGTCCTAGTTTACCAAATTATGTATAAAAAAATGATAGTCCTTTAGCTATCATTTTTTTGTTTTTCTATGCCCATGCGGTTGGCACATTTCTGTTGTTTTTGAGCCAATCGGTGTCTTTGAGTAGAGTGTTGTTGTTTGAGCAGTTTATTGTGGTAGAAGCCATTGTGCTAGTGACAACTATATTACCATTTAGGTCAACCACCGTGTTGTTAGTAGTATCGGTCATAATGCTAGTAGCATATACCTGTGTTGTGTGTGGTGCGACATTGTCAATAAATGACTGACTTATCATGCCGTCTAGTGGGTCAACCACGTCATATTCGTCCGTGCCTGCCACAGTGCATAGTCCTACATAGTTAGGCTTGATTTCTTGCATAAAGTAGTCACTAGAAGACGTCTTTGAGCCGTGGTGTCCTGCCTTGTAAAACTCCACTTTGCCAATGTCGTTGTTGTCTACTAGATATCTCTCTGCACCGCTCTCTAGGTCGCCTGTGAAAAGGAACTTCTTATTGCCTTGATTGATAGTGAAGCAGACAGAATAGTCGTTTTCGCTATGTGCATCTTCAAAGTAATATTTGTTTTTGAGTATCTCAAGTTCGATATTGTTGCCAAGGTCAAAGATTTTAGTACCACCATTTGTGCCATTGATGCAGTCTGCAGCGGTGTAATGTTTGGCACCGGCGTCAATTTCGGCTTGACGTTCGCTGATATATCTGCCATACATTTGAGCGGTTGAGTTGGTAAGTGCAAAGTCGATAATGTTTTCGCAAGTGTATAGGTCAAATATACTGCCATTCTCTTTAGTAAATCCTGCATAATGGTCTTGGTGTGCATGAGTGACTATGACGTACTCTAGTGTATTGTCTGTCACATACTCATCAATGTATGCTGTGATAGTTGGTATACTACTTGTAGTAGAGCCAGCATCTACGAGAATATCGTTGTCACCCGCTTGAATGAATATGCAGTCACCTACACTGCCATTGCCTAGTGTGAGTAGGTGAATGGTAAGGTCGCCAGCATTTGTTGGTCGTTTTGGTGGCTTGATAGAGAAAACATATATACCAAATGCCACAATCGCCAACACCAAAAGCAATACCGCAATGCCACCAGGCGACATACCACGTACAGACTTTTCTACCTGACGTTCAATTTTGTTTTGTACAGATTTTTTTGCCATACGACCTCCTTGATTTGATTAAATTATACTGAAAAACAAATTGCTTGGCAAATATATAGACACATTTTTGTTATTGCAGTTTTCATATATATATGTTATACTGCGTTATACACAAAAGTTGTCCACAACGTGTGGATTGTTGGGGTAAAATATGGCTAAGAGAAAGATATTCAAATACAAAGATGGTGGCACTATACTTTACATTCCGTCCAAACGACACGATAGTACGGTCATGACGGGATTTTTTGCAGGCAGTCTAGACAATGAGAAGAATGGTGTGGCACACTTGTTAGAGCATTCGCTATTTTTGACCACACAAAATCGAGACAAAGACACTTTGCAAAGAGATATTCAGTCAATAGTGCCGTCACTCAATGCTGGCACAGGTGCTAGCCGAATATATCTCGACTTTTTCCGTACAAATAAAATGTTGGACAAGTCGTTGGCTCTCACTAGCGAAATGCTTTTCCAGACCAAACTGCAAGCCGACCTAGTAGACAAAGAGAAAGGGGTGATAGCGGAAGAGTACAATGAGTCGAATGATAGACGTACTAGAGATATCTATCATTACCACTCTAAAATTATATTCAAAGACGGCGAAATATGTCCTTTGGAGCTCTCACTTGGAACTCCTAAGGACATTGATAGCATCACTATCGACGACCTAAACGACTATCGAAAGAAAAACTTCACTCGTCAAGACTACTTTTTTGCCATTATAACAAAACTACCTTTCCGCAAGGTCAAAAAACTTGTAGACACTCATTTTATCTCTCAACTACCACAAGCCAGCGGTGAGCCAAAAGAGTTGGACAAAAAATACTCCTTTGACGGCACACCACAACTGCAGGTGGTCACCAACAATCAAGACATGATATCTATCATGGTGTCATTTAAGGGGCAAGGCGGTTATGAAGATAGCCGTTATGACACCAAGCATAGAATGATAAACGCCTATTTCAATGGCAACAATGGTGTACTCTTTACCGCATTACGTGACCAAGGTCTAGTGTATAGTGCAGGGCTAGAAGTGGACAGAGAAAATCATGACAAACTTTACTCTTTCCACATTCGCACCAGCAAGGACAAAATCGCTCCAGCACTAGTTAGCCTAGCCAAAGTTTTGGGCAAAGTGAAGAAAAAGGGCTTTGACAAGGAAGTGTTTGAGCATATCAAACAAAACTTCATACATGGCATGGACGAAGACACTCCTTCGTTTCATATCAACAAACTAAGAGGAGTAGTGTCTACATATTGTCAATACGGCACTCTCAAGACACTCAAAGACAAAACCATTAGACGACTAATCTTGGACACTACTATCGAAGACATCACCGCAGAGTACAATGCAGTATTTCACAAAGACAACTTGCCATTTATCACCATACTTGGCAATGTTAAGCCAGAAGAAGTGCATACTTACAAAGAGATGTGCGACTTCGTCAAATCTCAACTCAAATAGTCCTTTTAGGGACTATTTTTTTTGTAAATAATTGACAATAGCATACATATTTGGTACAATGAATCTAGTTTAATAAAAATGCGATATCATCAAGGACAACAACTTTTGACTTGTGCGATGGAGAGAATTGGCGTATGGTGCGAGCCAAGGAACACGACCATTAGTTTATCACCTTGAGAGCAGGGAAGGTGAAATAGTAGTAATCTTTCTCGGCAGACCACCGTCACCAGAGGTCAGCGAATGTTAGTTCGTGCGTTTATAAGTGGTTATGCAAAGTGCCTTTTTGCGTCTTATTACGCAAGAAGGCTTTTTTATTAAACGAAACTATTTTAGGAGAAAATAATGAAAAAAGAAGTTGCAGTACCTAATTTTATAGAAATGGAACATGACACTCTTGCTTTTTGGAAGGAGCACAAATGCTTTGACAAACTTGTTGAAAAGAACAGAAACAGCAAGACACGTTTCCGCTTTCTAGACGGCCCTATGACTGCCAACAACCCAGCAGGTGTGCATCACATCTGGGGCAGAACTCTCAAAGATATGAATATCAAGTATCATTCCTTGAAGGGTGAGAGTTGTCAATACCAAAACGGCTTTGATGCGCAAGGCCTTTGGGTAGAAGTCGAAGTCGAGAAGGCTCTTGGTCTAAACGGCAAGCCAGAGATTGTCAAGTATGGACTAGACAAGTTTACTCGTACTTGCATGGACAGAGTCAATCACTTTGCCGGCATCATTACTGACCAAAGTATTCGTATGGGTCAATGGATGGATTGGGAAAATAGTTATTTTACCAATACCGACCACAATATCACTAGCATTTGGTATTTCTTGAAGGAATGTGACAAGCGTGGCTGGTTGGTACGTAAAAATCGTCCTATGGTATGGTGCCCACGTTGTGGCACTAGCCTAAGCGACCACGAAATGAGTGGTAGTTATAGTGACGTGACCCACACCGCTATCTTTGTCAAACTTCCAGTCAAAGATAGAGATTTTAGCATGATAGCATGGACGACAACTCCATGGACTTTAAGCGCCAATGTAGCACTTGCTGTCAACCCAAATCTTGACTATGTCAAAGTCAACTTCCATGGCGAAAATATCGTGCTAGGCAAAGATAGTCTAAAAGTGCTCAAAGAGAAAGTAGAAATCCTAGACACTTTCAAGGGTAGTGACCTTGTAGGCCTAGAGTATGAAACCTGCTTCCCAGAGTTGCCTTTCCAAAACTTTAGTCACAAAGTTGTCGCATGGGAAGACGTTGATGCCAGCGAAGGCAGTTGTGTAGTGCATATCGCACCGGGCTGTGGTGTAGAAGACTTTGAGTTGGGACAGAAGTTGGGCTTGCCAGCCATTTGTCCTATCAATGACAACGGCATCATGCTAGACGAATGCGGATTTTTGGCAGGACGCAAGACTACTGATGTAGTAGATATGGTGGTAGACAGACTCAAGAGCGACAATAAGCTTCTCTATGCACACCCATACAAGCACAGCTACCCACATTGCTGGCGCTGTAAGACTGACGTAGTGTACAAGTTGGTGTCTAGTTGGTATATCAAGGTAGACGAACTTCGTCCTATGCTACTTGATGCTATCGAAGACGTCACTTTCCAACCAGAATACGCCAAGAAACGTATGCAAGACTGGATTCTCAATATGGGCGACTGGCCAATCAGCCGAAGCCGTTTCTACGGACTACCATTGCCATTCTATGTATGCCCTAAATGCAACAAAGTACACGTCATTGGCTCACTCGAAGAGTTGAAAGAACGTGCCGTTGAGCCAGACCTTGTAGACAGCATACCTAACCTACACCGCCCATGGATTGACGACATTCATATCAAATGTGATTGTGGTGAAACACTTACACGTGTGACCGAAGTTGGTGACTGCTGGCTAGATAGCGGTATCACACCATTCAGCACCAAAAAATACTTTACCGATAGAGAATATTTCAACGACAACTTCCCTAGTGACTATGTCTGCGAGATGATTGAGCAAGTAAGACTATGGTTCTTCTCTTGCCTAGTGATGAGTGTAGTTTTGACAGGCAAAGCACCTTACAAACGTGTAGTCACTCACCAATACGTCAAGGACGAGAACGGCAACGAGTTCCACAAGAGCGGTGGCAATAGTCTACAAGCACATATCGTAGCAGACAAAGTGGGCGCAGACACCATTCGCTACCTATATGGCGGTGCGAATCCTACTATGGACGTACGTTTTGGCTACAATCTAGCCGACGAAGCACGTAGAAAGTTGCTTGGATTCTGGAATACTTACACATTCTTCAATACTTATGCTAGCATTGACAACCCAGACATTGCCAATTATAAACTAAATACCGACAATCTCACCAAAGCAGACAAATGGCTCATTGAGAGTGTCAACAAGTTTATTGCAGACTCTGACAAAAACTACAGCGAATACAAGTCTTATCTTGTAGTCAAAGACTTTGAAACACTAGTTGACGATATCTCTAACTTCTATATTCGTGGCAACAGAAAGAGATTCTGGAAGAGTGAAAATGCAGACGACCAAATGACTGCCTACTGGTGTCTATACAATGCTATCAAAAATATCTGTATAGTCATGGCACCTATCACACCATTTATGACTGAACATATCTGGCAAAACATGGTACGTGAGATAGAGAGTGATGCTAGTGAGAGCATTATGTTGTCTTCTTTCCCAACTTGTATGCTAGACGTCAAGTTTGACAACGTGATAGCCGACACAGAGAACGCTCGTGAAGTTATCGCTATCGCCCAAAGACTACGTAACGAAAACCAAATCAAAATCAAACAACCACTCAAGACTATGTTCTTAAACGTCAACGACGAAAGTGTACGTGCTTGTCGTGAGTTTGAGAGCATGATTAAGGAAGAATTGAATATCAAAGAGATAGTCTTTGAGAGTGACAACAACAAGTTCAATATTCCATATCTCACTATCGACTTCAAGAAGGCTGGTGCAGTGCTAAAAGGTGACGTACAGAAGGTGAAAGCATTACTCACCAATGCAGACGAAAGCACAATGGCAGACCTAGTGGCTCAACACTCTGCAGGCAAGGTGACTGTGGGTGAGTTTAGCGACTTAGATAGCAGTCTATTTGTGCTAGCCTACAAGCCAAAGAGTGAATACGTCGTGGCTACCGAAAATGGCAAAACTGTCGTGCTAGACACCACTATTGACCAAGAGTTAACCTTGGAAGGAATGTATCGTGAGTTCGTTCGTGGTCTACAAGTGATGCGTAAAGAGTCCGACTTTAGAATAGAAGACAGGATTGTAGCGCAGTTTACTACTACTAGCGACCTAGCACAAAAGATGCTAGACGCCTTTATTGACAAGATTAAGGCAGAAGCACTTATCAAGTCAGTAGAAGTGGTATCTAATCCACTAGCAGAACGTGATATCGAAACACAAGACGAGACAATCCACGTCCGCCTAACTAAATAATGTAAAAAAATCTCATCTTTTACGGGTGAGATTTTTATTTGATAGTCAAAATTATTGCTTAATTTCATTTGGTTTGCTATAATATAAAAACATAAAAGCAAAAATATGTTTATAAGGAAATATTTATGATTACAAGACAACAACTACTAGACAAATGGTTCAACTTCTACACTAGCAAAGGACACAAACGTATTCCTAGTGCCAGTGTCATACCAGAGAATGACCCAAGTGTGCTATTTACCACTGCAGGTATGCACCCACTTGTGCCATATCTACTAGGTCAACCACACCCTATGGGCAAGCGACTTTGCGACGTGCAAAAGTGCATTCGCACCAACGACATTGATGCAGTAGGCGACATATGTCACCTAACGTTTTTTGAGATGTTGGGCAACTGGTCTCTAGGCGATTATTTCAAGACTGAAATGATATCTATGAGCTTTGAGTTTTTGACCAAAGAACTTGGACTAGACAAAGAACGTTTGGCATTTACAGTCTTTGAAGGCAACGAACTAGTACCTATGGACCAAGTGGCTTACTCATCATGGATTAATTGTGGTGTCAGCCCTGATAGGATTGCAAAACTTCCTGCCGAAGACAACTGGTGGCCTAGCATGGAACTACCAGGACCATGTGGCTCTGACTCAGAGATGTTCTATTGGGTAGACAACACTACTCCAGCACCAAAGGTGTTTGACCCAGAAGACAAGCGTTGGGTAGAGATATGGAATGACGTCTTTATGGAGTTTAATCATGTGGGCGACAAGTTTATACCACTTGAGCAGAAAAATATCGATACCGGCATGGGACTAGAACGTGCCCTTGTCACACTCAACCATGTATCTAGCGTATTCGCTACCGAACTTTTCTCTGGTGCTATAGGCATTATAGAGAGTTTAAGTGGCAAGACATACAACGACAACGAAGAGAGCGAAACAACTCGTTCATTCCGCATTATCGCTGACCACATTCGTACTAGCACAGCCATTCTTGGTGACGAGAAGGGCGTAGTGCCATCTAACGTGGACGCAGGCTATGTGCTTCGTAGACTCATTCGTCGTGCTATTAGACATTGCAAGAGCCTTGGCATACCAGCCGGACACTTGGGCGACATCGCCGAAGAGTATATCAACTTCTTCAAGGGCGACTACCCAGAGTTTGAGAAAAATCACGACCGCATCATCAATGAACTCAACAAGGAAGAAGACAAGTTCCTACATACTCTTGATGCAGGCGAGAGAGAGTTCAAGAAGGTAATCGCAGGCATCGAACGTAAACGTGAGTTTATGCTCAAATCCGACCCTAATGCAGTAGTAGAAAATGAAATCAACGGCAAGTCAGCATTTAGATTGTACGACACCTTTGGATTCCCTATTGAACTCACCGTGGAAATGGCCAAAGAGTACAACTATAGCGTAGACGTTGACGGATTTAACAAGGCTTATGAAGAGCACAAAGAGTTGGCTCGTACCACTAGCGCAGGCAAGTTTAAGGGCGGACTCAGTGACAATAGCGAAATCAATGTTCGCTACCACACCGCTACACATTTGATGTTATGCTCACTTCAAGCGCTTATCGACCCAAAAATCATACAAAAGGGTTGCAACATTACTGCTGAACGTGTACGTTTTGACTTTAGTTTTGATAGAAAACTCACTGACGAAGAAATCAAGGCTGTAGAAGACAGAGTCAATAAAGCCATAGCAGAGAATATCGACGTCATTCGTGAAGAAATGCCTATCGAAGATGCACGTAAAAAAGGTGCAATGGGCATATTCGACAACAAGTATGGCGAAATCGTATCAGTATACACTATACCTAACTATAGTTGTGAAATCTGTGGCGGTCCACACGTAGAGAATACTGGCAAGATTGGCAAGTTTAAGATTGTCAAGCAAGAAGCTAGCTCTGCAGGTGTTCGCCGTATCAAAGCAATCATCGAATAAAAGGAGTAAAAATGAAAGTCGTCAAAAAGATTGGAATGGCACTTCTCATATTGGTAGGCATTGTAGTCGCACTATTTCTTATACTAGTGGGCTATCTGTTTGTCATGCCATCGCATTCAGTATTTGGCTACAGACTCGCCAACTACAGCGAAAGTCAGGTTGTCACATCTAATTATAACTTTGACTATGATGATGTAGAATATCTAGACATCAATACTAGAATGTATGACCTAAATATTTACTCATCAAGCAACCTGCACAACAAAATCTCTGCCACCACCAATCGTGACTTGTATGGATTTTTCAAGGCAGACCAAGGCGACGTGACGACCAAGTTTGATTACGACCCTAGTACCAAAACATTGACAGCCAATCTCTATGAACCATTTGGCATCAAACTTCGTGGCGATTGCTATATCACAATAGGCATACCGCAAGAGATGTTGGCACATCTCAAGGGCATCACACTCACTACCACAAGGGGTAATATGAATGTGGGTAGCGGTGCAGAAGAGATGTATAGTTCCAACCTAGCACTCAAGACCAGTTCGGGTGTCATCACACTCAACAATATTGGTCTAATGGGTACTCTTGAAGCCAATATCGGCGGTGGGCAACTAACAGCCACTACCAAGACAGAGATGATGCTTACTAGCACATATATCACATCTGGTAAGGGCAAGACCAACTTCAATATCAATACAGATAAGACAATGGTCTTTGGCGACTTTGTCTACAACAATACTTCTACCGGCTATCTATATCTCAACACTATAGAATCCCTAGAGTACAAAGGCAATGGTGGCAATGTCTATGTCAAGAATGTCGGCATACTTGACTATACAGCCAACAACACCAACCTAAATGTAGAGAATATCGTGTATAGTTCCAACATCACAGCTACAGGCGAAGGCAATGTCAATATTGACACCTGCCAAGCATATTGTGACATCTCTACCAACTATGGAGATATAACTATTGCCAATGCTAATGACAAACTTTCTCTCGTTTCAGTCAGTGGCAAAATCACTATTTCTCATGCGACCAAACTTATAGACGCTACTACAACTAGTGGCAATATCAATATCTCTTTTGACAATAGTGTTCCATTCTACTCAGCCAGCACAAGTTATCGTCAAGTGCTCGCTACCACCACTAGCGGTAGAGTGACCTTGAGCGGAGTAGACTATATCAACGTGCACGTCAAATCTAGCAAGGGCTATGCAAATATCGTCTTTCACGACATGGCTAGTGCAGAGAGTGTCTTGCAGACCAAGAGTGCACAAGCCTTTGTCCAAGTGCCAAGAGGTACAACCTTGACTGGTGATACCAATGGTGCAGACTTTATTGTCACCATCATCTCTAACGTCACCCCAGACGTAGATGCTGGTTTTGGTAAAGTAGACCAGACAGCAGACAATGTCTACAAATATCTCGCCTATGGTGCAGATATTAATACCGAAGCACAACTATCTATTCTCAGTGAAGACGGCTATGTCTATGTGACTAACGGAATTGTATAAAAATATATTAAAATAAAAAAGAGTTAAGAAAAAAACTTAATTCTTTTTTTTAATAAAAAATACTTATAAAACATAAAAAAATAAGTAAAAAATTGTGATAATCATTAAATTAAGATAAAAATATTAAATATTATTAAAAAAATAATTAAATCAAATTATTAATTTTCAATTAATTATATAAATAGCTAGATTTTGTTATGAAAAACATTATTTATATGTTATACTATTTTTAATAAACAAAAAGGAGAAAAAATGAAAAAGAATCTAACAAAAGAAAATGAGTTGGAAAAATCAGAAAAGGCTGAAAAGCAGTTTCTCAAAAGGTATACCTTATTGAGATATAATAAACTTGTATCATTTATTTTAATAGGTATATTTATAATTTGTTCCATTTGTTTCGCTTTAGGTGTAAGCGAAGTAAATTCAAATTCTGTTGTCACAGAAAACGACAATCCAATTGGTATCGGAATGACCATTTTACTTGTTATAGGTGCTATTGGATATATTTGTCTTCCATTCTTTATATTTAGAAGATTTTCCCTTGCTATTATTTTGATGGGAGTATCTCTTTGGGACGTCGGCATGATTTTTTCTAATATGATGTTGGAAGGTGAAAATT
>JBKSMV010000034.1:0-6317 GCA_046881985.1 Clostridia bacterium | reverse complement strand
TACTTCTAGGTTTTCTTCTACCCAAAAACCAACCAAAAAGAAGGTTGCTTTGACATTGTACTCATTGCATACATTGATAATGTCCATTGTCTTGTCTGCACCCCATGCAGCATCAAAAGATATAGCACATTTTTGCTCATCAGTCTGGACATTGTATATAGGCAGTTCTCGTGATGCACTCGCCAAATAGACCGCTCCTGCAGTCTGTCCTAGGTCGCCCACAAAACAAGTGAGCAACAAAACAAGACCGAGAGCAATCGTGACAAGTCCTCGTTTTTTGATAAAAATAACCTTCATAGATATCTACCCCTTCATTTTATAATAACGTATTAAGATTTGGAACTTTTTATGACAGGTTATAATGTAAAAAAAGCAGAGATTTTGTCAATCTCTGCTAGTTTTTGTAATATTTTGTCAATGAGCACTATCTCTCAAAATAATCCTTGATATGATTGAGCGCATTTTTCTCCAATCTACTGACCTGTGCTTGCGAAATACCTATACTATCACTCACTTCCATTTGTGTTTTGCCAGAAAAATATCTTAATGAAAGTATCTGCCTTTCTCTTGGCTCTAGCAGGTCAATCGCATCGGACAAAACCATATTGTTGGTCAACTTTTCTGGTGTGATACCGCCGTCTACTAGACTATCTTGCATAGTGATTGTATCTTCGCCGTCACTATAGATTGGGTCGGACAAAGATATAGGGTCTGCTAGTGCATCTATGGCGTCTATCACATCTCTTAATGGTATATCTAGGTCACTAGCCACCTGCTCTAGGGTCACTTCTTCGTACTCTTTGGACAGCCTTTCTTTAGACTTGAGCACTTTGTATGCAATGTCACGTAAGCTTCTGCTGACACGCATAGCACTATTATCACGCAAAAATCTCTTTATCTCACCTACTATCATTGGCACTGCATATGTGGAAAATCTCACTCCTACGCTTAGGTCAAAATTGTCTATTGCCTTAAGTAGTCCCAAGCACCCCACCTGAAAAATATCGTTAATATTTTCCTTTGATGTCATAAAGCGTTGAGATATGGACAATACCAATCGCATATTGCACATGAAGAAATAGTCTTTTGACGCTTCGTCGCCTTGTTTTATTTTTTCTAAAAGTTCGTTGGCTTCTTTATAACTTATCTTTGGTAGTGTAGAAGTATTTATACCGCTGACAAAAACTCTCTTTACCATACACACTCCTAAAGGTAAAGATATTGTTTACAGATTTTAGTAAATTATTCTATATGTGATACCAAATAGCAAAATTACAACAAAATTAGTGCTTTAATAGTATATTTCACTTTTTTTCTATAATGATGCCATGTTATATTTTTGATACAATCAGGGCATGGAAATATATATCGAGTATGCGTTAATACAAAATGTAATTATTGATTATTTTCTCCTTTTCTTATCTGCAAGTGCGGTGGCTTTCAAACCTAAAAAGATACGTCTAGCGCTTGCAAGTCTTTTGGGCGCTGCTGCAAGTATTATCTTTCCATACATTAGTTCAGCGTTCGTCGTCAATGTGTATAAGTTGTCTCTATCTTTTGTAATGGTGTGCATTGCGCTCGGCAAGACTACTACCAAAAAATCATTATTTGCCATGTTTAGTCTATGCTTCTTCACTTATGGATTTGGCGGAGTGATTTATGCTCTTGGTGGCGAACAATTCGCTTCTGGTTATGCCCTACCATCATACCTTATGTGGCTGATATGTGGTGGCATTGTGATATTTTTCATACTTGTTAGACTTTGGACAAAAAGCCTAGCCAAAAAGCAAACTCGCAACACCTACACTTATGAAGTGACATTTGTCAATGGCGACAAGACCTTTTCATCTCTTGCATATCTCGACTCTGGCAACAATCTCATAGACAAAGATAACACACCAGTGACGATTATTACACCAAAAGTATTGGCCAATCTTTGCGACATCAGTCTAGAAAGCTTAATAAGACAAAACTTTGACTCTCTCACTCTCAAAGACAAGCATTACATCTCGTACAACACTATCTCTGCTTCGAGCAAAATGTTCGTATTCAAGGTGGATAAACTGCAAATCAAGCACCACAACACAACAAAAACTCTAGATAATGTGAGTTGTGGGCTTAGTTTCAAAAAGATAAATAACTATAGTGCACTGCTTAATTGCCAACAGATTTAATAAAGGAGAATATTATGAACTTATTTAACAAAATTACCAGTCTAATCAACAACCTATTTAACTTCGATTTGGACGACCTTGTCTGCTTTATCATCAGTCAAGAGTCTTTGCCGACCCCACTTGATGATGAAGAAGAGAGTATGTATGTTAGCCTTCTAGGTACAGACCAGCACGATATCGCTCGTGCCATACTCATTGAGCACAACTTACGACTGGTTATATACATAGCCAAAAAGTTTGGCAATACAAATGTAGACCTAGACGACCTAGTCAGCATAGGCATTATAGGTCTTATCAAGGCGGTGGGCTCATTTAAGGCTGATAAAAATATCAAACTAGCGACATACGCTAGCCGTTGCATAGAAAACGAAATACTTATGCACCTTAGGAAGACGTCAAAATCTAATAACAATATCAGTCTAGAAGCCCCACTCTCAACTGACAGCGACGGCAACGAACTGCTACTGCAAGACATATTGGCTGACGACTACTCTATATCTGCCGAGATAGAAAAAGACTGCGACAAAGACTATCTGCGACGAGCCATATACCAACTACATAAACGTGACCGACAAATAATAGAAATGCGTTATGGACTTAATGGCAAACAAGAGTTTACTCAAAAACAAGTAGCAGATATGCTGGGCATTTCTCAAAGTTATATCTCTAGGCTAGAAAAGAAGATTCTCAATCAACTCAAAAAATCTATGACAATGTAAAAAAAATAGAGCACTCGCTCTATTTTATTTACAATCAAACCAACTCTTGCCAGCATTGACTTCTGCGATAAGTGGCACACGAAGTTGTACAACATTGTCCATATTGTCTTTCAAGACTTTGGCTACAAGTTCTTCTTCTCCAGGGTAAGTGTCTACTATCAATTCGTCGTGAATCTGTAGTATGAGTTTACTCTTGAGATGCTGTGTCTTGATAGCCTTGTCTACTTTGAGCATAGCCAATTTGATAATATCACTAGCACTGCCTTGTAGTGGTGCATTGATAGATGCTCTTTCGCCAAACTTACGTACCATTGCATTGGTAGAGTTTATCTCTGGTATATACCTTCTACGATTGAACATTGTATTGGTATAACCCTTTTGTTTGGCTGTTTCGACACAATCATTCATACATTGTTTGACACCAGGAAAAGTATCAAAATATTTGGTGATAAAAGTCTTGGCTTCTGCAGGCTTTATGCCCAAAGTTTTAGCCAGACCATATTCGCTCATGCCATAAATTATGCCAAAGTTGACCGTCTTGGCCATACGTCTTTGGTCGGTGGTCACTTCGCTCATTGGCACTCCAAACACCTTGCTAGCAGTAGATGAGTGAATGTCATAGCCTGCATTGTAGTCGGCTATCATTGTTGGGTCTTGGCTAATGTGAGCCATTAGGCGTAATTCAATCTGGTTGTAGTCCGCACTTGTGATGCTTCCACCTTCAAAACTACTGACAAAAAGTTTTCTCAAAGCCTTGCCTTCTTCATCACGTACTGGTATATTCTGCAAGTTTGGTGAACGGCTGGCAAGTCGGCCAGTGCTTGTCACCGCTTGGACAAAAGTGGTATGCACCTTGTCTTTGCTATCTAGATATGGCAAAAATCCCGAGATATATGTGCTCAAAAGTTTCTGCACCTTTCTATAACGCATTATCTCTGGCACTATTGGGTGCTGGTCGGCAATCGCTTCAAGCACATCTATTGATGTACTTTTTTTGCCTTTGTATTCTAGTTTTAACACATTAAAAAGCAGGTCGCTGATTTGTTGTGGTGAGTTGATATTGAACTCTTTGCCCGCATGAGCATATATTCTCTGCTCTATGCACACTAATTCTTCGTTGTATTTGACGCTTAATTCTGCTAAAGTTGACCTATCTACTCTACAGCCTTGCATTTCCATATCATACAATACCTTGATAAGCGGTATCTCAATGTCATAATACAAGTCCAATTGTGACCTTTCTTTGAGTTCTTTGTGCAGATTCATTTTGCAGACAAAAACATCTCTAGCCACATTGTCTGCATTCATTTGCAAGTAATTAAGTCCGTCTTTTAGCCCAAATACCCTATCTGGTTGACTGACAATATTCATCGCCAAACTAATGTCAAACACATTGTCTATATCGCCCATACCCAAAAGATGCATCATCTCTTTGACGTCGTACAATATCTTCTCTATCTTAGGATTTAATAGACAATCTTTAAGACTAGATACAAACTCCAACTGCTCACTTACATGAGTGCTGACTATATATTCATAAAATCTTGAGAATGAGAAATGCCACTTATCTTCGTAAAAGCATACTGCAACAGCACCAGTATTACGTACTTGGGCGAACATATCTCTCAGGTCTGCAACATCTTCGATATTTACCACTTCTACATCTTGGTCGGTAGTGTGTGTGTTAGCAATTTTACCACCTTGAAAAAGCTTGTCCCTATTCATCAGCGAATGGAAACTAAATTCGCTGAACATGGCTCTAACTTCTGGTTTGAATGGGAAAGTGTAGCCACATTCTGTAATGGAAAAACCAAGTTCGCCATCAGTGTCAATCTTGGCCAATATCTTGGACATTTTGGCAGACTCTTCACCTGGAATAAGTTTATTGCGAACTTTAGGTAATAGGTTGTCAATATTGGCATAGACATTCTCTATTGTATCATATTTAGTGATAAGTTCGGTGGCGGTCTTTGGACCTACACCATTGACACCTGGAATATTGTCACTACTATCGCCCATCAGCGCTTTAAGGTCTACAATCTGGTCGGCTCTTACACCAAAGTTTTCAACTATGTTTTTAGGTGTAATAGCATCGCCGTCAGAAACTCCCTTTTTGCCCATGTGTAGAGTGACATTGTCGCTCACCAACTGCAAAAGGTCTTTGTCCCCAGACAAAATATCGACTTGGCCTTCGTTGTGCTTGGCCAATGTGCCTATAATGTCGTCCGCTTCAAAACGTTCGTCTTCAAAATACTTGATACCCATGACGTCTAGGAGTTCTTTGAGCATAGGGAATTGAAGCAATAGGTCTTCTGGTGGTGCACTACGTTGTGCTTTGTAGCCTGGGTATAGTTTGTGTCTAAAGGTTTTTTTGCCCTTATCGAATGCCACTAAAATATAGTCTGGTTTTTGAGTTTCGATAGCACTAATAAGCATATTGCAAAAGCCATAAACGGCATTGCAAATCTTACCACTAGACGACTTGAGTAGTGGCAAAGCATAATATGCTCTAAACATTAAGTTGTTGCCGTCTATAAGAAGTGTTTTCATTAGTCCTCCTTATTGACCATAAACTCCCACATCAATGAAAAGTCAGGAATTATCTTTTTACTATGACCTTTTATACCTTTGAGCACATGGTGTAGATACAAGGCTTCGCCACTATACTTCATGTCTGCCAAAGTCTTTTGCAAATAATATTTGTACAATACCAACTCGTATGCATGAGTAGTATCTACTATAGCATCTGCAGTGTATTTGTATTTATTGATGTACAACTGCTCACCTGCCAATACGTGTGGCCACGTTTGGAAAGTCTTTTCTGGTGGATAGCCACGTGAAATATTATCACGTGTGACACGACGCATAAATCTCAACTGCTCGCCTGTTATGACGGTCTTTTTGTCATAGACATAACTACTATTTGGACAGATAAATATCTTGTAGACATTCTTAAAGTCCAAAGCATTGATAACGTCAGGATTGAGAGCATGAATGCCTTCCATGACAACGACAGTATTTTTGGTGAGTTTCAAAGGTATTTGTTCTGGAATATTTTTGCCCGTAATGAAGTCATAGATTGGGAAATTGCAACTACGTTTTGTTCTCAAAACATGAAAACATTCGTGCATTTGCTCTAGATTTAGTGCACGTGGTGATTCAAAATCTCTTGTCACACCATCTTCTAGGAAAGGTGTCTTATCTCTATCAATGTAGAAATTGTCCGTAGACACCATTACTGGCTCTGCACCAAATGTGGCAATCTTTTCACACAACATACGAGTAAATGTGGTCTTGCCGGCACATGATGGCCCAGCAATGCACACCACTCTCACTTCGCCTAATCTACTACATATGTCACGACTAACTGCAATGAGTTGCTTTTTGAGATAATTTTCGCTAGACTTTACTAGGGAATCTATAC
>JBKSMV010000033.1:0-4196 GCA_046881985.1 Clostridia bacterium | reverse complement strand
TCTTGCCCCAAATACTATTGAATACTAATGCCACAATGCATGAAATAGGTACAGACCAGACAAAAGTCTTCCAATAAAAGACTCCATACATTAGATACCCTTGTACATACATAGTTGTTGCCAAAATCCATACTACAGAGATAGAGAGTAGGGTGATGATAGTCTTGTTGCTACGTTCTTTCTTGGCTTCGACCTTTTTTGGCTTGTCAAAAGCCTTCTCTGTCACCATGTCATTGAGTGTAGTGCCATAAAAATCAGCCAAATTTTTGAGTACGTCAATGCTAGGCAATGATTCGCCACTCTCCCATTTGGACACAGTTTTGTCGCTATAATTAAACTTTGATGCCAATTCGGCTTGCGTGAGCCCCATGTGTTTGCGTAATAACACAAGATTTTCCGCAACAATGTCTTTTGTCTCTTTCATACCTTAAATATACAAAAAAATGCTCAAAAAGTCAAACATTTTGTCCAATTCTACTAAAAGTAGAGAGTAAATATATGCAATTCTACTGACTTTATGTATTGTTCTACTAAAAAAAGATAAAACATTCTACAAAATTATTGCAATTTCTCTTGGTTTTTGTGTATAATTAAGTAAAATCTAAACTGCAAATATTGCAAAAACTACGAAATGATATAAAGGATTTTATAAAAAATGAAAAAAGTATCTATTATTATACCATGTTATAACGGAAGTAAAACACTACACCGCTGTCTTGATAGCGTTGTTAGTCAAACATACAAAAATCTAGAAGTCTTGGTTATCAATGACGGCTCTAAAGATAACTCTGCAGAGATTATATTTGAGTATGCCAAAAAGTATCCATTCATTCAACTCATCAGCAAAGAGAATGGTGGACAGAGCACAGCACGTAATCTCGGCTTAGAACTATGCACAGGTGAATATGTAATGTTTTTGGACTGCGACGATAACTATACCAAGAAGTATGCCATTGAGAAAATGGTGCGCACTTTAGAGCAAAAGAATGTTGACGTAGTTGTCTGCAACTTTACCCACCCAGTATTTGAGTCTTTTGCACGTGGCGGTATGTACGACATGACCGACCCTAAACAAAGGGACGAATATTTTGAAGACTTTTTCGTATTTGGTATGCCATGGAATAAAGTCTATCGTAGAGAAATCTTGACCGAACAATACGTCAAAGGTCTTGGCTTTACCGAAGACGAACTCTTCAACGAAGCGATATTCCCAAATATCAAGAAAGCATACGTCATCAAAGAAGTGCTACACAACTATTATTGTGCACCAAAGACAGAGAAAGAAAAATCTGCTGTCAATGCTGTGGCTACAAACAAAGACCTTGATTCTACTAGAAATGGTTTCTTCTTCAAACTTTTGGACTTGTACCCAATCCGTGACCAAGTGATTTTGAAGAAATACGATATAGAGACAGCTGACAAGATGAAAGCTACTCGTCTAATACTTTTCGCTATCTATGACGTAATCTTTATGAAATATCTTGGACTGCCAGTCGCTTATCAAAAGCACTCTATGTCATATGTGGCTACATCACCAGAGTTTAAGCAAATGCTCATTCTCAAGTCAGGTGCTTATGGCAATCTTGACACCACTAGAGAAGAAGACTTGCTCGAAAGCATGAATAACTTTGTAGAGAAAGCAAATGAGATGAAGATTGCCCCATTCCAAAATAGATACAACACACTATTCAATCTATTCAAACAGACATTCTATCGCCCAGCAGACGACTGCTGTCTAGAAGAAGTGCTTGATGCGTATCCAGTCAAAGTATAGGAGAAATCATGACACGAGCAGAAATAGAAGCTAGGCATCTAGAGTTGGAGAGAGAAGGTAGGTTTAATGACGAGCCGTTTGGCGAAGACTGGACAATGTCCTTGCCAGTCACCAAAAGATATCCTTACATTAGACGCAATCCTATCCGCAAACTAGACATAGCATGGAAGAGAGCACTGATTATCAATCCATTTATCAAAAAGAACACCAAAGCTCTAGGTGTAGAAGTCAAAGGTAAAGAGCACTTGGCAGGACTCAAGTCCGCCATAGTGACCACCAATCACGTGCATATATTGGACTGCATTGCAGTCAAGCACGCACTTTTGCCAAAGAGAACCAAATACGTCGTGGCAGAGTTCAATGTGATGAAAGGTACACTTGGCCGAATGATGCAAGCGGAAGGCATTTTGCCACTCAGCAAAGACAGACAAGCGATGCGCAAGTTTGACGAAGCGGTTGGTTATTATCTCAACAAAGGTCAGTTTGTGGCAATTTGTCCAGAGCAAGCCATGTGGGAAATGTATGACAAACCACGTCCATTTAAGATTGGAGCATTCCATTATGCTGTCAAATACGACGTGCCAGTTTTGCCTATATTTATCACATTCCGTCCGTCTGGCACATATGATGCAGAAGGCAATGAGATTAAGCATTTTACAGTCAATATCATGCCACCACTATATGCCAACAAGGAACTCAATCCAAAAGAACAAGCCAAAGACTTAATGAATCGCAACTATCAAGCATGTGTAGATAAGTACGAAGAAGTTTATGGCAAAAAGCTTGTCTATGAAACAAAGGAAAATTAATGAAAACATATTCTGCAACAGTATTATTTAGCATATTTTTCATAGTATCATGTAATTGTCTCTTCAATCTAGGAGAGGCATCTGTTTTGTATTTTCTGCTAGGAACGATAATCGCAGTCCTATTTGTAGTGGCTGTGGACGGACTATTTGCTATATTGGTACACGACTTTCCTAGACTATTTATCAAAGATTATGCTACCAAGACAAAATACTACAATGCAGAGCATTTTCCATTCAAAACTTATAAATGGGAACGTGGCTTTTACGAAAGTATAAGAATCCGTGCGTGGAAAGACCTTTTGCCAGCCAAAATGGGCATGGACAAAACACAGATTGAGCATAAAGACGACGTGGCTTACCTAGATATGTTTTTGATAGAGTCTTGTCGTGCAGAGACCATGCACCTTTTGTCATCAGTGTTTGGATTTTGTGTAATATTGCTATTCCCAATCAAATATCTATTCATGATATCTTTGCCTGTGGCGATAGTCAACTTTATCATGCAAATCCTACCTGTTATGGTGCAAAGATACACTAGACCAAAACTTTTGGTACTACGTAAGCGTCAAATGCTAAAACGTGTGATGGAGCAAAAGACTCAAGACCAATTGCAAGCCTAAAGAGAGCAGAGATGCTCTTTTTTTGTAAAACTTTTGTAAAATGCGGTAAATTGTCGACAAGATGTTGTCATTGAGTTAAAACTATGGTATAATGATTCATATTTTATCATTATAAAAGGGTTTGGTATGAACGTTTTGGAGAAATGCCCGGGTAGTTGCGGGTACACAGTAAGACTAGCAAAGAATGCAGACGAAGTGCGCAAGGCACAGAAACTTAGATATAAGAGTATGGTGTTGGACTACAATCCGCAGGCATCACCTGATGGCATAGACTACACACCAGAAGACGAATATTGCGACCACCTTATCGCCGTAAAGGACGACACGGGCGAGATTGTGGGCAACTATAGACTGCTCAATAGTCAACAAGCCAAGGAAAATAACGCACCTTTTATTTGTGAGCGTGAGTTTGACATCTCTGCACTCAAAAACTTGCCTGACGGCATACTAGAGATAGGTAGAGCAGTGGTTGACCCCGAGCATAGAAATGCACCTATTATCAAACTTTTGTGGCAAGGGCTCTTGGAGTATTGCACTCAATTCAATATTCGCTATCTCTTTGGTACTGCGAGCTTCCACCCAGTGAGTTATAACAAAGATGATGCTAAGCATTTTGCCTATGCGCAAGCCTTTAGTTATTTGGCACAAAATCATTTGATTAGCCCAGAACTCAACTGCCCACCACGCGAGCCAAACATTCCTTTTGAAGACATGGTCAAAGCATTCCCAAATCCAGACAGAGAGATTGCCAAAGAACAGACCCCTGCACTCATTCGTACATATCTAGCGATGGGTGCAAGTGTCAGCAACGGCGCATATATGGACAATGAATATCATGTGCCTAGCATTGACTGTATGGTGGTGATTGATTTGCAAAAAATCAACCTTGCTCTCATGCATCGTATGTTTGGAGTGAGGATTTAGCATGAAAAAGAGACTCAAATACATTATTCCGCTAGCACTATTTGTGGCACTAGTGTGTATATTCATTCG
>JBKSMV010000032.1:0-2290 GCA_046881985.1 Clostridia bacterium | reverse complement strand
TGAGCACTGCCAAAATGACCACTTGTATAAGCAATGAATACCAACTATCATGAATCTCTAACCCATATGACGACAGCAAAAAGACTGAAGCGATAAGCCCCATGACTATGAGATAGATGAGAGATATTTTGAGAAACTTCTTATTTTCCATTAAGCCAATCCAGATAAAACTACCAACAACCAAATAACTATCATGCACACTAGCCCAATCCAAAAGATGAATTGTGACTGATGAGCGACAGTTAGGTTGTGGTACTCTTTATTTATATGCAGTTTGAGTTTAGAAAAGCCTATTATCATACCAACAAATAGTGCGACAAGTAGAATGCAGAGGACAATCTCAAACATGGTAGGTGCAGTTAGTGTGCCACTAGGTGAGAGATAATTGCTCACTATTACAAAGGCATTGTTGACAAAGTGAGTGATGATACAATACCAAATATTGCCCCATTTGCTCATAATTAGACCAAGCAATATGCCGAATAAGATAGGGTAAACAAACTGGTATCCGGACATATGGAATATGCCGAACATGACCGCACTCATGATGATAGCGAAAGTGTGAGATTTGGTACGCAGGCAGTTGAATATCGCTCCACGGAAAAGCAACTCTTCGCATACAGCAGGCAAAAGTCCTAGTATAAATAGAGCATAAATCATTCTGCCAAAACTATTAATCTCAAAACCAATGCCACCACTCTTGAGCGGAATGAGTGTCAAAGCCCACTCTACAATGTTGACAACTGGTGATAGTAAGTATAGAGAAGCAACACCTGTGACAAGGCAAATGATGAGTATTAGCCAGTTGGGCCTAGAAAAAATGTTGGTAGAGAATACTGGCTTATTTCGTTTGTACACGAACCAAAATACACCAAAGAATGTGCCTTGATTGATAATATTGAGAAAGGCGAGCGACCACAACGAACTAGATACCTGTTCAATAGGTAGTTCTGCATATTTAGCGATAGTGGCTAAAAGGCTATTGCCTAGAGCCAATAGCAACTGGCTGGCAACAAAAGAAACCACAAATGCGAATATGGCTGTAGACAAATATGAGTTCTTTTTATAGTCTTGTATTTCCATGATTATAAGTATATCATACGACAAAAAATAGTCAAAACGATTTAATCCACAAAAAATAACGAAAAAAATGTGGAAAAGTTTTGATTTTCTCTCAATATTTATTTGCTTTTAATTTTCGATTTATGTATATTAAAAATATAAAGTGTTTATATAATTATATATAATTCGGGGGAAATATGACGGAAATTAAGTTTTTTGGCGAAGGCCGACAATCAATAGATGCATTTTTGGAGCGTCAATATCCGTCAATGAGCGGAGCTCTACGTACTCAACTTATGGACTTTATTCCCAACATCAACCGCTATCATGAAGAAGGGGCGAAGTTGAGACCGACAATCCTTTTTTGCAACGATATCAACAAATGTGTCAAGGCTGTCAAGGACAGCTATAGTCTGCAGGTCTTTGAAGAGAAAGATGAATCCACTTTCCGCCTAAAGATGAAGGCACTAGCACCATTTAGTCGTCATGGCTGGAATATCTATGTGGAAAAGAAGCCTGAAAGTGTACGTTATGGTATAATCAAGGCATTGAATAGTGTCAAGGACAAGACCTATGAACAACTGCTTTTCAATGAGTCCAATCTAGTCGGTAGCGACAATGAGATTGTGTTTGTTAAGGGACTAGGTGCTAGCACGGTGTCTTTGAAGAGTATCAAAGAAGAAGAGTTGGTTATCGAGTTTTCTCTATCCAAGACAGCCGAAGCGGGCGACAGAGATGCATCTCTAGACTTGTTTGTGACTGACGCTTTTTCCAAACTGCGCACAACTAAGGCAAAACTTGCTTGTGTCAAGACTTTGTTTAAGAATGTTTTCCAAAAAGCATATCGTAGCATTGATGGTGCTATTTGCGTAGTAGTAGACAAAGATTATAAGGACAACGGATTTTTTGAAGACGGCATTTGGCTCAAGAATCCTATCGAGTTTAGTAAGCTTTTCCTAAAGGCTGGCTCATATAGTGAATCAAAACTTTTGGAAATGACCAACTTGTTTATCGATATGCTCAACTTTGACGGTATTACTATTATCGACAACGTTGGTAGAGTGAGAGCATACAATGTATTTGTAGAGTCTACCAATGCTCGCTCAAGTACGATTTTGGGCGGTGCACGTAAACGTGCGGCATA
The DNA here is from genome assembly GCA_046881985.1 of Clostridia bacterium. GTDB lineage: Bacteria > Bacillota > Clostridia > Christensenellales > UBA1242 > HGM11372. Next base: position 84 of record JBKSMV010000032.1, on the reverse strand, counting down.
TACCATTATGAATACCAAACGTAAACGTATAGTGGGAGTATACTTCCAGTCACATGACGGCGAACTCTTCTACAATAGAGTCAA
>JBKSMV010000031.1:0-9522 GCA_046881985.1 Clostridia bacterium | reverse complement strand
AATAGTTATAAGCCCTTCTTTCCAAAACTCTTCCATTATCAAGCCTTTGGTTAGATAATTCTTTTTGTCTACATCATCATACCAACAATACGTTGAGTTGATTTTATAGTCAAACTGGTTGATAGTATTTGTGACCGTATCTCCTATATGAGTACGTGTACAGCCACCCTCTCCAGAAGTATTAGGTGTTCCATCAGAGTTCCATGGTCCAACTTCCCCTTCTCCGACAGGGTCATATCTATATTGATGTGTAACGGTTCCTGCTAGAGCAGAATAAGTGTCACTATATTCATACGAAGTAACTCCACCACCAGTCTTAGACTTAATAGTTACAGTGTAGGTTGTCATCTTGTATACAAATCCTTCACTACATATTTGCTCTTTGGTTGAGGATGACACTGTCACCGACATTGATAGTTTTGTATCTGAATACTTAAAGAACTTATTTTGTCCCGCCAAATCATCACTATAGAATGTCCTATCTTCTATACTATTTGAGCCACGTAGACCTTCATATACTGGTGAGTTTTGGCTAGCAAGTATTCTCTTGAATGAATAGTTCTTCGTTTGCTGTCCGCTAGAGTCATTATGAACATTCCAAGACACATATGGAGAATAATCCGTATGCCATTGACCACTAAGCAAAGTTCCACCATTAGAAACATAGAATGGTAATTCGAATGTTCCTGCGATATGGTCTTCTGTTAGGTCTGAAGCATTATTCAACAAATTGAGTGAGAATGGAGTAGATTTTCTTGCTATAGCACAACCATCTACATAACCAACCGCCCAACCTGTAGTCAAGTTATTTCCTGACACCTTAGCATATTTACCAAGGGCTGTGTTGTCTGATACAGATATTCCACTAGTTTTAATCTCGCTAAATGAAGTTGCTACTATCTTACCAATGATTCCACCGACATTTTCATATCCAGCAATAGCAGAGTTAACATTAGTTGAGATTATATCTAATTCACCTTCAACCCCATAAACATTTTGTGAAGGTAATTGATTATATTCACCTATCACACCACCAACGCTTATTGCTCCGCTTAGTTGTATGTCGTAATCAACTATAGAATTATGTATGTCTACCGTTGATGTCGCTTTACCAACTATACCACCAACATTACTTGCTCCACCAACAAAACGGTTTTCTGCTTTGTCAGCTTCCAAATCATATATATTATAATAGAATACTATTAAATTTTCAGAATATCCAGCCAAACCACCAACATTTGTTTGTCCAGAAATTGTCAATTGTGGTGAGAATCCACGGCTATACACATTATTTGCATAACCTACTAATCCACCAACGTTAGTTCCACCTTGTACAAGAGCCTTAACTCTCATTGTACTTAAGTAAGCTGTAGTGGATCCACTTTGCTGTATCGATGCCGTACCAATATTTGAGTTATCCGCACGTCCTACAAGGCCACCGACATTGATACCAGTTGAAGCACTTACCGTAATATCGTATGTACTTTCATCTGCCAAATCAAAGTCTAGTTTTAAATGCTGTATGTCAATATTTGCAAGACTACCAAATAGTCCGCCAATATTTTCACCATTAGCGCTGACATACACTTTGGCTACACGATTGTATCCTTGTGCATCAAATGAAATATTTTCAGCACTTATACTTCCGCCTGTTCTGTTTCCGTATCCAAAGTCTAACGTGCTTTTACCTGCTGAGCTAACACGTCCAAACAAACCGCCAGTATTGCTTGCACCAGAAATCACACCATCTACATAAGTTAGATTCTTGATGATTGTTGGTTTAGTCGCTGAAGTAAACTCATAGCTACCAACCAATCCGCCAACGAAAGCACTTTGTGAATTAATAGTGGTATTAGTCACATAGAATGTTAGTCTTTGAGCCTTTGATGGTCTATAATAACCAACTATACCACCAACATAACTTCCTGCAGCACTAGCACTATTATGCAATACTTTTGCAGATGATTCGATATATTCGATAATCTTATTATCTACCATACCTACCAATCCACCAGCATAAGTGTTACCTGAAACAGTTCCGGACACTTTGAATCCAGACATATCTGCTAAAGAGTAATCTACACCTTCATAATTTGCAGTTAATGAGCCTTTATTGTCATCAGCATTAATCTTAACAGCCGTCTTTTCAAACAAATCTATCGTCTTAGAATCCTTGCCCAAGCCTAGTATGTCATACTTGGTAGAGCCGATAATACCACCGACATTGGTCACACCTGTGACAGATCCAGTATTGCTATATACCGCTTTGTCGTAAGTAGTATTGCCTTCTGCATCTTTGATTGCACGTCTACCATGCAACTCAAAGTTGTCTGCATAGCCAAATATTCCGCCGACATGGGTATTACCTTTGACGTGACCAGCATTGTACACATCATAGATAGTTTCGCTGACAATATCTGTCTTGCCGTCATTTGGTGTAGCATCAGCATATTGTAGATAGCCGATTATTCCACCAACATAGTTGCCCATGTTATGACTGGCATTTGCACCACCAGCATCTGTACCAAAAGTACCGCTATTGGTTAGAGATTTGACACTAGTCTTGTGTTCTTCTATCTCAGTAATGTCGTTGCCATCTTCGTCTACGGCTGGACGTTCAAATCCAATCGTTTCGTCATTTAGGTCTGCACGACCGAAAATACCGCCGACATAATTGCCATAGCCATTGATTGAGCCTGTGTTGTTGACATTGTTGATGTCTACAACCATTTTGCTTGCATCTAGATGACCAATTACACCACCGATAAATCCAGAATCTGCACTATTTCCAATGCCAGACACTTTACCATTGTTGGTAATATTGCTTATCTCTGTGCGAACCTTTGCATTGCCTGCATTATATACAGCCTCTGTAGTCTGCTCGCCCGGAATAGTATATGTGCGAGTCAAGTCTAGATGACCAAACAGACCGCCAGCATATTTATTGCCTGTGATATTTGCGTTGTTATGAATATTGGTTATCTTAAAGACTTCTAGTGAGATGTTTTTGTCCATCTTGTAGTAGCCCATAATACCGCCGACATATTCATTACCAGTGATACTTGTTGAGCCGTCACCAATGTTGATATCTTCAAAGCCACTTACACTACCACTATGAGATACAATCTTACCAAATAGTCCGCCGACGTAATTGTGACCAGTTAAACTGCCGTTATTTACGAGTCCAGAGAAATTACAACTCTCTTCATCGCCAACACCACTGCTTACCAAGACACGTCCTGTACTATAGATAGTACCAACTATTCCGCCGAAGTAAGAGGCCTTGTCTCTATCACTGATATTCAAATCACTATTATTTACCAAATCTCTAATGTAGAGTTTGTCTTTTTGTGCTTCAAGAGTTTGGTCGCTAGGTACATACAAGTAGCCTGCTATACCACCGACAGCACCAGCACCCCTTACATTTGAGTTGCTGTCATAACCATTGGTGTTGCTAGCCAACTCAATTCTATTGGCTTTAGATGCGATTACGCCGATGATACCACCAACGAAATATCTTCCACCTACTGAACCAAAGTTGGTATTGTTAGTTAGGGTATAATCATAGGTATATACGTCCATTACATCGACACTTGCTTGGATATCTTCCGCATATTCGAGTTCTGCACCAAGCTTGCCGATGATACCACCAACAAAGTTGGTTTGGTAAGACTCGCCGTTGCTTGCCACGTCACCACGATTTATCATGTCAGTAATAGTCAAAGGAGTGACTACCGTTGGACTATACAAAGCATTCTCATTGATATAACCGAATATACCGCCGACATTTTTGCTTTCTCTCACTGTTCCCAACCATTTTGCTTCAACTTGGTTATTGTTAGTTAGACCTTCCAATGTTAATGGTGCATTTGTTGCGGTGTCACCATCTTCTGCTACTGCAGGAGTTGCACCGACAGTCTTAGTTAGGTCTAGATAACCCACTATGCCACCGACATTTTGTGAGCCAATTACATTGCCTACTTGGTTCTCAACCAAGAATGATTTGATATCATACTTGGCATTGTAATAACCAACTTGACCACCGACATTGGTCACACCTTGTACGATTCCAGTAAACTCATTGCCGTTAGTTTCTTCTCCTTCGGCCGTTGTCTTGTTGAAATCATAACTATTTTGGATAGTACCAAAGAATCCGCCAGTACCACCAACAGAATCTATAAACGTTGCATCATTTTGAATGGTTGCAGTTATCTTATTGCTGGTGAATGTAATATTCATACCATCTTGGTCGATAGTACTCATTAATCCACCAACTTTATTGACGCTACCAGACAACATTGCTTTACCGCTAACGGCGTTGTCCGTGACACTTATTTCGCCAGTACCAGCCTTGCCGACTAATCCACCAAAACTCTGCACTGCACTACTATTCGCCATATTGAAGTAAATGGTATTACTTTGTACAAGACCTTTTTGTGCTTCTGCGACTAGTCCACCTACTAGAGATGTATCTATTGTTCCGCTGAAAGCGAACTGAATGCTATTGCCCCTAATAGAGCCGTCTTGCAGTATTCTTGTAATACCGCCAACCTGTGCTCCTGATTGAGAAACAATAATCAGTTGATTGCCAGTAGAGCCAAGGCCTTCTTCGCCGTCACTGATACCAATAGTACCACCACTCATAGTGCCAGCAATACCGCCGATATTGGTATTTGATACGCCTTGTAGAGCCACTCTACCGCTCATACCATATACTTGACCAGCTTTCATAGTATTGATTACACCATTGACATTTTGGTTGCCTACGAGTATCAAGTCATTTAGCAATACGTTGGCGATAACGTCTTGATTGCTATCCATTTGATGACATACACCTGATACATCACCATTGGTTGATGATTCGATAGTGCCAGATAGCAGACAATTATCTACTCTAGCACCAAGTTGCATTGTACCAACAATACCAGCTTTGGCTTGGTTTTCACCTTCGATATAAACTCCTGTCACTAGACCAGTAGTAAGTGTACCCGCTACAATACCCGTTTCCGTATAACTATTGGTCATACGAAGATTCTGCACTATACCGCTCGTAATTGTGTTTCCAGTTCCTTCTTCGGTATTACCATTGCCACCTTCTATCGAATTGAGCAATGCTCCGCCGATTAGACCAGAGATTGTGCGTGGGTTAGTAATTTCTCCACCACTTAACACCTTTCTAAATGATTTTTCGCCATAATACCTACCGCTAGGATTATCTACAGGATTCACAATGTCCCAATCATGAGTCAACTCATAACCAGAATTGTGTGTAGTATAAATATCTCTTGTGAGTTCAAAGTGTGTGATATGAGTATTCGCACCCAATGACCTCATATAGTCAAGTGTACCAAGGTTGATAATCTGTACTGGGTCAGTTGCTGTACCATTGCCAGTATATTTGGCAACATATGTTGGCTCAAACAATCCTGCAGCATTAAACTTCTTGGTACCCAAATCTAAGAGTGGATATCCATAGTTCAATGTTTGCATTGGATTGTCTTGCATTGGTGCACTATAAGGTGCTCTTCCCTTGATGTACTCGTTAGTACCAAGATATCTTTGTTGTACCCAAACGTTATCATCGAAGAAATTATCATCACTGCCTGCTGTGTACACAAGACTTCTCTCTTGCAACTCTCTGGTTGTGATAGTAGTCACCTTGTTGTCACCCTTGCCCATTGCATAGTAGTCTACATATACATTGTTGACATTGCCATTATTTGTGGTCATGCCAGCAGATACATTGACTGCTTCAAGCCCAGTAAGAGTACCAGCAAAGTAAGTATTGCTAATATAGCCGTTATTTGTATTTGAGTATACCAATCCAGCAGACAATGAACTATTCATTGCCAAACCAGACAAATCCGCCGTCACATATGAGTTCTCGATACGACCAGAGTTGTAGTATGCGATACCTGACACAGCTCTTGTTGTGCCCAAGATGTCCGCACTCACACCTACGCCATAGATAATACCTTCGTTAGCATAAGCCACTACACCCATTGGAATAGTTCCGCTGACTGCGATATCATCGCTGAATGTCACATCGAATATCTTACCCATATTGACGCTGGCGATAAGGCCTGTACCTGCCATACCACCGCTATCTTTAGCACTTAAGCCATTAGATAGATTTACACTTGTGCCTTTGCCGATGATTACACCAGAAATTGCTCCAGTTTCGGCAATAGTATTGGCAAATCTTTCATTGATAGTAAGTGTCACATGACAGCCTACTATTCTAGCTTCGAGTTTGTTGATAGTTGTCACGTTGGCGTCATCTACCAAGATATATACACCAGTTTGACCGCTGACAACTTCTGTCAACTCATATATCAACTTAGGTCTTAGTATTGTGCCTACGTCAAACATTCCTGCACTAGATAGACGTGTTTCCATATTGGCCAAATATGGCATTACGTATTCAAAACTGCCTATTTGTCCAGCATAACCGCCCATCTTCCAGAATGTGTTGGTATTACCAGTCTCGCCATGCAAGATGACAAGTTTGCTATTGACACTATTATCCATAGCCAATGCTACAGCACTCTTGGACACCTTGTTGGTAAATCCTGGCAAGCCATAACCCATCATTTCAGATGCGAGTAGACTTGTATTCTTATCATCGCCAAAGCTATCAGCGATAAATGAATAATCTGCACTATATATATTGTTGCTTACTACAATGCCTGCGTCTGTAGCATTGTCATAATAAGCGAATGGCAAAATGTTGCTAGACAACATATCAGTTGATACATTGAAGTATGACAACATTACACAAGTCTTAACACTTGAGTTGCCAGCTAGTTGACCTACAATACCTGCTAGTTTGTAGAAGTTTGCACTTCCCATTTCTGCAGTATTGAGCACAATCAATTCGCCAGCAGATTGACAATTCGTTATAGTGGTGTCTTTGGCATAACCAGCAATACCACCAACTACCATTGTTGCACTAGCGTGTTCTATGGTTATTTTGCCAAAGAATGCACTAGTCACTATATTCATAGTGTCTTCGGTAGTACCAGTTTGTGATACTTTACCGTAACTACCGACTAGACCACCTACATAACTGATTACGTTTTCACGTTCCGCAAATATGTTGATGTCGCCTGTCGCCAATATGCCAGATACACTTACTATGCCTGTAGCACGGCCAATCGCTTGACCTATGTTATATACTTTGGCTCTAGTGTATGTACCAGCATTGTTGGTGATATTTGCATGAGCATCAGAATCTTTGAGTGTCACATTATTCGCTGAGCCAATGAGTCCACCCATTGAGAATGACTCCAACGGATTGGATTGTGCTTCACTAGTCACAGCATAATGAATGCTACAATGGTTGTTTACACTAGAAGATGTCACAGATACATTGTCCGCTCTACCTACTAGATAGCCAATGTTGGCTTCGTCTTGACTGCTATTTTGAGTGAATACGATATTGATACCCACATCATTACAGCTTGCCACACTAGCAGAATGTGTGTCCGTACTAGACAAGTTGCCTACGATACCGCCAATATTGGTTGTATTTTCGTACGAACTACAAATGATTGTGCTATATGAAGTAGTCTCAGGCAAGTTGGCCGCAGAGTTGTTGACTGTACCACCAGTCATTGAACCCACTACTCCACCTATATTTTTGTTTTCCAAAGGTGAACCGCTTTGCGCATCACATCTTATAGTGCCATAGTAATAACTATTTACCACACTAGGAATATGATATTGCTTGCTTGCACCTTCGCCACTTTCACCGATTTCCGCCTTACCGATGATACCACCTACCGATACACCATCAGTGATGATGTCCATACGAGAAGTGCAGTTGCTGATGCTTGTACCCAATGATTGTGCTACAAGACCACCAACATTAGTAGCATAGTTTGCTTTGATAGCATAACCGCTACCTGTAGGAGTATAAGCATAGCCGTCTACAGTTGCTTGCTCTGTAATGACTGTGCTAAAGCCCATAGTTATCTCGGAAACGGTTGTACCGCCATTGTCTAGAGCGATAAGTCCTGCCACGTTGCCAGTCTTTTTCTCATTGACATTGGCATCAAACTCTAGATATCTAAAGTTGATATTAGAGATAGTCGCACCAGTCGTCTCGTGGAAGAATGCCAAGCAATTATTACCTTGTGAAGAGCCTTTCAAAGTGATGCCGTAAATGGTTGGCGCTGTTCCGTCCGCCTTATAACCAGTGATACTACCAGTAAAGTTGACACCGATAATACAATCATTGTACTCACTACCAGACATATTGATATCTTGAGTGATGATATAGTTTCCGTCAGGATTGTTGTAAATATATTGGAAGTCTGACGCCTTAGTGATTTCAATCACACTACCAAAGCCAACTTGCAATAGTCTTGGATAAATCTTTGTTTCGTCCAATGCAGCCCAATATGTCAAGTTCCATTTGCCAAAGACTTTTTGGAACTCTGGACGTTGTTGAGCCACGTCTTCTACGTCTGCAAGTATGCCAATGTCAAACTTCTCAACATGACTATCGAAGTTTACACCAGCCTTGGCCGCTGTACCCACGATATTGAATGTCGCTGTTCTTCCGTCTGATATGACATAAGCATTGTTGACATAGTTGTTGGTTGGATTGTCTGATGAAGTGTATAGACTATCAAGTTGAGAGCCTGTGTAGCTATCTTGCTTCATAGCAGAGTATCCAACTAGAGCACCATTTAGACCATTATTTAGTCCTGCCAATTGAGTGCGGTCATAGATTGCACTAGACACTACTCTATTGAGCATCACTTCCATTTCGTCTTGGTCTGTAATATTGTTGAGTTTGAGATAATCACCAATATAGTTGCCCAAGTAAAGTGGAGTTGAAGTGTCTAGGACACCCTTTTGGTCAGAGCTGTCAAATACTACGCCAGCAAATCCACCAGTATAACTGCCTTCTTGTGTAGCGAGTGGGATTATGCTTGTAGTGAACATTGTGTTGAATGCACCACCAAGTGTACCGCCGACTATACCGCCGACAAACTTCGCTCTAGTGCCATATAGTGACAATCTAGTATCACAATGTTCCATGACACCTTGGTAGTTTAGACCTATCAAGCCACCTGCAAAATAACTTCCCTTAACAGCGGTGATATTGCCAGACATTGATTCGCTGTCACCACGATAATAGTCACCATTTGCAGAGTCGATAGTAAATTGACTATCAAGTTGAGCGATGGCTTCACTCACAGTGATTTTACCATAGTTCTCACCTACCAAGCCACCTACAATGTAGTAGCCTTCTAGGTATGAAGTAGAGTTTGCACTAGAGTTGATATAATATTTGGTAGAAGCCATGTATGTTGACTTGCCTAGATAACCAGCCACACCGCCTACAACGTCTGCAAACACGCTGACATTTGAGCCGAGTGTAGAAATGGTATTTTTGGACGCATCAACGTTGATATTGACTAGATACACATTAGGTTGTGTCAAGTCAATAGTGTCAATGTTGGTCTCTGAATAGATGTCTAGGACACCTGCCAGACCACCACCATATGA
>JBKSMV010000030.1:0-2591 GCA_046881985.1 Clostridia bacterium | reverse complement strand
AGTAGACAAAAAGAAATAATAGTCAACATACATTTTCTCCTTACAAAAAGTATGTCAACTATTATATTTTTTATTCAGTTTTTGTAGAAGTTGTTTCTACTTCTGTCTCTTGTGTGACAGGGGTATTGTTGGCTTCTTCACGTAGACGTTTGGCTTCTTGCTTGTCACGTTTGAGTTGTTTCTTTTGAATTATCTTGTAGCCTAGTGGCACTTTGACTTTGACCACTTTGAATGGGCATACTTCTTGACAGCAGAAGCAGTTGATACACTTTTTGTAGTCAATCTTGGCATACATTCCACCTTGGCGGTCGTATTCCATGCGAATGGCTTCTGCAGGGCAGTGTTCAAAGCATTTTCTACAGCCTTTGCACGCATTTGGCTTGATAGTAGGTCTACGTTGGAACATTCTACGGAAAGTAGGTTGGAACCACTTTGGCACAACGGCAGAGTATGCTTCGCTTGTCACAAATATAGTCTTGTAGTCACGAATAATGCTCTCTTCTAGGTTGTCACCTACCACTTGTGGTTCAAGTTTAGGGTCGATGAGTTTTCTACGGACAGCTTCTTTGAGTAGTGGCATAGTCGCAGGGTCTACGTTCATAAGACGAACCATTACAGCATCAGCGCTAAATGCATCTTCGCTGGCGAATATTCTATTGACGATACGTGGTGTGCCGGCAGTAGGGCCAGGTCCTTCCATGCCTACAACTGCATCTACAATGTTGAGTACGATTTTGTCCTTGATGCCTTCGTGTAGGTCAATGAGTGCATTGCAGAAGTCTTTGAGTTTAGGGAATAGTGCGTGTGTTTGCGCTTTGATAAGTCCAGGGATTACACCATACAAGTTTTTGACACAGCCAGAGAAACCTGTGAGTTCGTGTGTCTTCATCTTGCAGATATTGATGACAGCATCAGCCTTGTCAACTACGTCAATAATTTCTGTGTGACGGAGTCTTTCTGCTTCTGGTAATTCCAATTTGACAGAGTCAAAATTGTGGTTGAGTTCTGCACCAGAATTGTGACTAGCCAAAGTCATACCGCTGGCTTCGTAAATAGCCTTGAGATGACCTTCGGTATATCTACTAGCAGGGCTATCGGCTATGATACATTTGGCGCCTAGTGCCACTACTTGCTTGGCAACAGCTTCTACTACAGCATGGTGAGTAGTCACCGCTTGAGTAGGAGTGGCTTTGGACACAAGGTTGACCTTGAGTACGACATTCATGTCTGGCTTGATAAACTTGGCCATACCGCCAAGGTCTGCAAGCAGTTGCTCAACCGCTCGGTCGACATTGTCTTGATTGTAGTCTTCACACGCTCTAAGAGCGACAATTCTTTTTTCCATAAAATATTTTCCTTTGTGTATAATATATAAAATATTGCGAATAAAGTCAATTATATTTGCCATGTTGCATATTTTGGAGTATATTATATTCATGTTGAAAATTTGGGCCAAGACCTATATAAGCGATAAGATAATTAAGAGCAAAGTGGTAGAGTTTAATACTACACGTATGCCATTCTATGACATGGTCAAAGAAGTATGTCAGCAGATGGACGTGGCGACACCGGTTGTACTCAATGCACACTATGACGACATGGTGCATTTTAGAATGTGTATATTCAAGCAAGCAGACTTTGTAGATGCTATCAATTTCGAAAGACTGCAACTAGAAATGATGAGAGATTAAAAATAGTTGACAATTTGATAAAATATCGGTATACTCGTTCAATAGTGAACGAATCCAGAGGAGGTAATATGGACGAAAAGATTTATGTCACAGACAAAGGATTGCAAGAGCTCAAAGATAGACTTACCTATCTCAAGACCGTTGCTAGACAAGAGGTCAGCGAGAAGATTGGCGAAGCACGTAAGTTTGGCGATTTGAGTGAGAATAGTGAATACGACATTGCCAAAGACGAGCAAGCAGATATCGAAGCAGAGATTGACGAGTTGGAAGCGAAAATCAAGCTCGCAGTCATCATTGACCCTAAAAAAGTCAACACTTCTAGTGTAAATATCGGTTGCAAAGTGACCGTGCACGACGAAGAGTTGGACGAAGACATCACATACAAGATTGTGGGCGACACAGAGAGTGACCCAGAGAATGGACTCATTAGCAATATTTCACCAGTAGGCAACGCACTACTTGGTGCAAAAGTAGGCGAAACCGTTGAGGTGACAGTACCTTACGGCACTATAGTAATGAAAGTATTGAAAATCAAAGCATAATATATACCCAAAACGAAAGAAAGTTATAATTTGAGGAGATACTATAATGAGAAGAATGATGACACTCGAAGAGTTAAGGACATCATTTCCGTTTACAGTCAGCGAAAGTCCTGTATTGTTTATATCATGTGAAAAGGAAGTGCTAGCCAGCCCAGTAGTCATTGTGAATATTGGCAAAAACAATATCACCTACAAACGTACTATTGACGACAGCGATTTTATAGGCACGGCATCATTTACCAAATACGCCATGGGTGCGGAACTTTTCTACGATATGTCTATCAAAGAGACCAACCCAGCCGAACGTAATGCACGCAATCAAAAAGTACAAGACTTGTTTAGAGATATGCAATACCTA
>JBKSMV010000029.1:0-3821 GCA_046881985.1 Clostridia bacterium | reverse complement strand
AGCTTGGTTGTAAGTGCAGACGGAGATAAGATGATGGATGCTTTGCAACTTGCATCTTACTGGGAGACCTGTTATAAGGCAAATCTATATTTTCTACTTAGCATACTAACAACATCAATGTCTGGTATCGGTTTACTTCTTCCATTTGGTAAATGGTCATATAAATATAATAAAGTTCTTTATTTCCAAACTAGCGAATGGGATTTGCTAACAGAAGACAAAGATGTTTATAAAAAATACAAGCATAAAAAGTATAAAGAGAATAAACCTTATGCATATATGCTTGATGGCTTGATTTACGTCAAAGAAAAACCTTTTTATGCAGTAAATACAAGTAAACGTGCATATAATATTAGATCAGAATTAAGCTGGCTGTTGAGTGCGGCTTATCTATTCACAACCACAATGATTTATGAAATCAAAAGTAAAAAGCAAGCTTACATGAGCAAGATGGATACCACACTAGGCGAGCTCGTATTCTCTAGCAAAGATATGGCGGCCATTGATAATGATGTCACAGAATTATTTGTTGACTATGCAAAGAACCAATCAGAAGAAAATAAGCACGAATTACTTGAAGGACTCAGTGTGTGGTATAATGACTCTCTAGAAGCCAACAGAGCAGAACTTGAGCGAATCGAGAGATATGAACAAGAGAGAGATAGATTCAATAGCAGTGGTGCAAAATCTGCTGATGTTTATACGGATGACAAAAACTTGTTTGCTGAAGGCTATAATGCAGAAGGAAGCAAAAAGCAATACAAACTTGACGAATATGATGAGAACACTGGTGTAGGCAGTTATACTGACGAAAGTGGTAAAAAAGTAAAAATAAAAAATAACAAAAAATAAAATTTGTTGACTAAATTGCCATGTTTCAATAAGGAAAAAAAAGAGTATGAAGCATTTTATACTCTTTTTTTAATAACGTTTTTTATGCCACTTGCAGACCAAGGTAGAGCATAACTGCACAGAAGGTGGCATAGGCAAAACGTTGGCGGTATTCTTTGGTAAGAAGTAGGGCTTCTTCTTCAGCATTGGATAGAAATCCGCATTCTATCAGCACACCTGTATATTCGCTTTTATCTAATATGTATAGGTCGCCCTTGGTGGAGTTTGGGCTAGCAGAAGGAAGTAGTTTGTTGTAGGTGGTGGCAAGTATGTCGGCGAAGTCTTGGCCACTTTGATTGACTTGCCCATAGTACACTTGCGCACCTTGTCTATAGTTGTAGGTAGTGCTATTCATGTGTATACTCATATATAAATCAGGCTTGGTGCGATTGATGATGGCGATTCGCTTGCGCATATCGTCCATTTTCTTGTTTTTGGCAAAGACAGAATATAGTGCGGTGTCTTTGCTACGAGTGAGTACCACATTGACCCCGGCATCTACTAGCATTCGCTTGATTTCTAGAGTGTATTCTAGGTTTAGGTCTTTTTCCAAACTTCCGCTCACACCTACACAGCCCCCGTCCCTAGCACCATGCCCAGCATCTAGCAGTATGGTATATCTTGTCCTAGGGGAAGTGGCGGTGACGAGCAGTTGTACACTAGAACCAAGCAGTATGGTTACGATCAATATGGCAAGGATTATGATCCATTCTCTTTTTTGATTTTTCATTATATTTATGTCTATGCATGGTTTTGGTTTATAATGCGAAAAGAGCTCTTGACAATTGACTTTCTCATGGTAAAATGTAGACACATTTAGGAGAAATATTATGCACTACAGACCAAATCCATCACAACAAAAACAAATTAAGCAAGACGCAGACAAACTTCTACACATGGCAGTCAACTTTAATAAGGAAACATACAAGCCAAACTATGGTGATGCCAAACGTAAAGCCAGCATCATGAATGGCATAGCAGGATTTTTTGATGCGCATGATTCTTCATACACCAATGCGGTAGTTGACGAAGCAGAACGTATTTCACTTGAAGCCTTGGACAGGGGCAACACAACACTCAATGAAGCATGGGCTATGATTTACACTATAAGCCTAAGGAAACGTTGGGCTCATGCAGGCAAGCCAACTATTACAATAAGATAATGTGTAGCGATACACATTTTTTTATTTTTCTAGACAAAAATATTGCTACGTGATATAATTATTTACATAAGGAACGAAAGTATGAAACAAGCAATAAATATTTTGACAGGAGATAGACCTACAGGTCGACTACACATTGGTCACTTTGTGGGCTCACTTAGAGAGAGAGTACGTATACAGAATGAAGGAAACTATGACAATATGTTTGTCATGATAGCAGATAGCCAGGCACTCACTGATAATGCTGGCAATCCGCAAAAGGTGAGAGATAATATCAAAGAAGTTTTGCTAGACTATCTTAGTGTGGGGCTAGTGCCAGATAAGACTACATTCTTTATTCAATCTCAAATACCAGCACTTACCGAACTAACAATGTATTATTCCAATCTTGTCAGTCTACCTAGACTACTTCGCAATCCAACCGTCAAGGCAGAGATTAAGTTTAGAGGTTTTGACGACAGCACAAAGGGTGTGCCAGTAGGTTTTGCGACATATCCTATCAGTCAAGCAGCAGACATTACTGCTTTCAAGGCAAAACTTGTGCCAGTAGGCGAAGACCAACTGCCAATGATAGAGCAGACTAGAGAGATTGTGCACAGCTTCAACACTACCTATGCCGAAGTCCTTGTCACTCCAGAGCCAGTAATACCTACCAACAAGGCGTGTTGCAGACTGCCAGGCATAGACGGTAATGCCAAAATGAGTAAGTCTTTGGGTAATTGTGTCTACCTGTCTGACGACACAGACACAATCAAGGCGAAGATTAGGAAAATGTACACCGACCCTACACATATCAAGGTCACCGACCCAGGTCATGTGGAAGGCAATGTTGTGTTTACTTATCTTGACGCATTCTGCCAAGATGAGCATTTTGCCAAATATCTACCACAATACAACAATCTCGACGAATTAAAATCTGCCTACCAACGTGGTGGTTTAGGTGACGTGGTTATCAAGAATCTACTCTTCAATATTCTAGAAGAAGTGCTCACACCTATTAGAGAACGTAGAAAGTATTACGAACAAAATATGCCACTAGTACTAGAGATTATCAAACAAGGCACAGCAAAAGCCAATGCCTTTGCTGAAGCCACACTTCAAGACGTCAAGAAGGCTATGAATATTGACTACTTCAACGCCCCAACATTCCTGACAGAGTAAAAAAATCAAGGCAAAATGCCTTGTTTTTTTAGTCCAATCCTAAAAGATAGTCGCTCGACACTTCAAATATTTTTGTGAGCATTATGAGATTGGGTATATCTGGATAACTTTTACCCAATTCCCACAAAGAAATGGTGTCTTGGGTGGTACATAAAAGTTGAGCCAACGCTGTTTGTGTTAGCCCTTTTTCCTTACGCAATAGTTTTATGACTTTGCCAATCTCCATATATCAAAATTATACGAAAAACTATCGTTTTATACTTGCATTACGAAAAATATTCGTATATAATATAAACAAAGTATTGTTAGTGTAAAATAATACGTGATACAAAAGGAGAGTTATATGGGAAAAATGTTGCAGTTTGGACTGCTTTCGTTATTTTTAATTTTGTCCGGAATAGGGGCAGTAGTTGGAGCGTTTCAATTTGATAGTGTTGGAACAATTATTATACTTATCGTAATGGCTGTATTGTTGATACTAGGTGGGCTATATTATCTAAACTTTGCTTTGGCATATAAGTTTGGTAAAAAAGTTAAAGCAAGAATAACTAAAAAAGAGTACATTCCAGAAGACAATAATGAGCATATAGGTAATTCATATTATAG
>JBKSMV010000028.1:0-10387 GCA_046881985.1 Clostridia bacterium | reverse complement strand
TTGCAAGTTTTTGCTTCGAATCTCTGCAGACTTGTTAGACTTGGCTTGTTTCTCTTTTGCCACCGCTTCACGAATGGCTTTGTCTACTGCTTTGGCATTGTCTAGTGTATCAAGGATGGTACAAGTAGAGTAGAGTTTTGGCATCTTTTTGGTCTTGTCTTGCACAACTAGTGTTGCGATGCCTAGTTTGGTGGCGAATCTTTTACCCATCTTTTCAGCAGGGTTGGTACTGGTAATGATAAGCGCATCAGCACCTTGCAATGCAGAGTAGATAATGTCACGATTGGCTTGAGCATAGCACACTTTCTTAATGAATAGTGGGTGAGCAATCTCTAGGTGGTAATACCCTTTAGACGTCTGCACGTCAGGACAACAGAAGTTGACCAAGTGCTTGTTGGCTGTGAGATAGTCTATAAGTGATGTTAGGCTAGATGTAAGATTGTCTGCAATGATTGTGATTTTCATATGTTCTCCGTTAGTTTTCTATCAGTTTGGAATATATTTGCTCATATACGCTGGCGGCGGTTTCTCTCCACTTTTTGCAAGTGTTGATAGCACTGGCACGAGTAGGCACCTTGAACTCTAGGTTGAAGTAGCTGTCAGTAGTGTGTGGCTCTACAATGCGTAAGTTGACAGTGTATGAGCCATCAATGTTTTTGTAATATCTACCAACGTATTCTTGAGTACGTTTGTAGTGCATCTTTTTATTTTTGGCAAAATCGCTAATGGCGTCACGCATGCTGGCTGGAATACGAGTATAGAATTGTGAAAGACAAGTCCTGCCATTGTATGTAATGTTGTAGCGCTCTTCGTTGTTTTGAGTATTTGGGCGATAAACCAACTTGGTCTCTAGCAATTGATACAAAATATCTTTCAGGTCCATGTAGTTAATCCAGTTGTTATAACTACAACAAATCTCTAAAATAGAGTTTTCTGTCAACGGAATCTCCATCTTGTCCAAAACATAGAGAAGAATCAGTTTATTGGTGGTAGAATCGTTAGCAAAATCCATAAATCCTCACATTTGTGTGTGAATTATAACACAAAAATTAAAAAAGTACAACAAATTGCACGAAATTGCTTATTTTAATTGTAAAAAGTTTTATAATTTGTTAAAATACAACTATAAATTAGCGGAAGGAGAGCATATATGAGAGAACAAGACGTCCTATCTATCAACAATTTCAACGAAAAATGCCTAGACTTTATGTCAGGTAAATATATCTTGGCAGACATCAAGGTTCGTGCCATACTGAGAGCCATCAATGAGAGCGATGTGCTTACCAACCTTGTAGCACGTTGTGTCAACAACTATGACTTTAACGAAGGCTTCAAACGTGCCACCGGCGACCAAATAGGCGAAGTTGACTGCCTAGTATTGCCTGATAAGGCTCGTGAGAGAGTAGCACTTATCTACCACATTTTGCGATGCATTGACGAAGAAGTTATCTCTTTCTACGATTTCGTCAGCAAATATATCCGCAAGGGCAACACTATAGGCAATGAAGAGTTTACTGCATTCGCCAACACTATTGTACAGCCATTCAACGAAGCGATTAATACTCTTTTGCAGACCGAATATGCAGAGCGTGACCTTGCTAGCACTAGCCGTTCAATGCGCTCTATGGAGAGTGTTATCGGCGAAATCTTGCCAAAACTAGAAGAATATCGCCTTGGTTCTGTGGGCACTAAGGAACTCAAAACTCTCCTGGAAGCACTTTCATTAGCACTAGGCAGAAATGACGACCTTATGGTCAATGCCTTGCTTATCGGTGTAGACAATTTCTGTGCCAATCACCATCGTGCCAAGAATATCTACAAACAACTCGCCAAATATACCAAAGCCGACTAATATATATACTATAATAAAGAAAAGCACCACAAAAGGTGCTTTTTTCTTTGTATTTACATTCATGGATTATCTCTCAAATTAATATAAAATGGCTAAAAATGACCGCAATCTCAATAAAATATCATACAAATCAATGCACATACGAGCATACAGAGTATTGCTTGAGTGATTTTTTGCAAGATTATGCGTTTCCTTTTGATACTAGGTGGCAAAAAGCAGACCGTCTGCAAAAACACGCTCACACCAGCGAATCCCACCAGTCCAGAGCAGAGAATGAGTGATGTGGAAATGTTTATACCTGCACCTTGCACTTCAATACAGCCACGAGTCATTTCTATGAGTCCGCACAATACAGCTTTTGTGCTGTCAAAGTTTGTGTGAAATATGCTAGTCAATAACCTTGCCAATAGGTCTATCAGTCCAATATTGACAAGCATGTCCACCATGACAAAAGATAGAGTGATAAAACCTCCGACGAGCAGAAGACTGACAATGCTATCATACATTGTGTCGCCTAGATTTAGGCTACGTGGTGGTAGTGGGGCGAGATTGGTGGCCGTCTTACGTCTATAAATCAGCCCATTTAATATGCTACCTATAATATGGCTCACTAGGAGTATAATGCCAGCCTTATAACTATGAAATATACCAATTCCCACACTGCCCAGTAGAAACAATGGTCCACTAGTAGAGCACAATGCCAATGCACGAGTGCAATAGTCAGCGTCAATCTCACCATTTTTGCATTTGTCTGCCAAAAGTTTTGCTCCCACAGGGTAGCCAGACACAATGCTTATGAGAAATATATTTGTACTAGCCGAGCGGAAGGGTGGCAGGGCATTAGTCAGCAGTTTGGACGCAAAAAAGAAAGGAAAAAGCGATGGCACGATGGCATTTAGCCAAACATTCAGCCCTTTTAGAGTAGATTGCATATAAACACTTGGATTCGTCACGAAAATGGCGATAAATGCAAGGCAAAATATCAAAACCAATGTATTTGACTTTATTTTTGTGGTCATATATTATATGTATTAAGTTTTGGAGTAAATAATGAAAAAGTTCGGATTAGTTCTTAGTGGCGGCGGAGCAAAAGGCTATGCACATATTGGAGTGCTGAAGGTTTTGGAAGAAGAAAATCTTATTCCAGACTACATTATAGGTACATCAATGGGTGCGATTGTAGGTGCGCTGTATGCATTCAAGCCCGACATTCGTGCACTAGAAGAGTGGGCTAGTGAGTTCAAGACTTCACACTTTGTAGACATTGACCCTTTGCTACTTTTCCGTGATAGCATGCTTAGGGGCAAAAAGGTGGACAAAATCTTTCAAGACATTTTCCACGATACCAATTGTGACGAAACAGACATTAAGTTTATGTCTATCGCTAGCAGTCTAGACACAGGCGACACATATGTCCTTGACAAAGGTCCATTGTGGCAAGTGGTAAGGGCCAGCATGGCGATACCTTTAGTTTTCCCTAGCGTGAGAATCAATGATATTGACATGTGCGACGGTGGATTAGGTAGCAACCTTGCCGACAAAGTCGCAAGAGAATACGACAAAAATGCAGTTATATTATCTATTGACGTCATTGGTAAATACAAGCCTGAGAAATCCAAGTTTAGTTATCTGTCTGACGCATTCAATATGGTCAACCTATTGAATAGCCGTATAGTAGAACTATCACCAAGATATGATGATATGCGCATACAGACAGACACTTGCGATATTAGTACACTTGGCTACAATAAAGAAAATGCCCAAAAAGCCATAGACATTGGCTACATGGCCATGAAATCTAAGGTAAAAGAACTAAAAAAGTTGTTAAATGCTGACGAATAAACTTTACTTTTAGTCGAAATAAGTATATATTAAAAAGGTAAGCTGAATATGGATTTTATCAAAGAACTTATATCCAAAGCCAAGACCAAGAAGGCGACCATAATTTTTCCCGAAGCAGAATATTCACCACGTATACAAGAAGCGATACGTATGCTCTTGACCAAGAAAATCTGCTCAGTTTATGCTGTGGGAGAGAGTGAGAGCCTAGCCAGTTTGGGCAAAGGCATAACAATAGTCAGTCCAAATACCTATCCAGACATGGACAAGTTGGCGCACAAACTATACACCTTGCGTCAGCACAAAGGTTTGACTCTACAAGAAGCCAAACAAAAAGTACAAGACCCACTATGCTTTGCTACTATGCTAGTTAGCACGGGTATTGTAGATGGTATGGTTGCAGGGGCAGAAACTTCTAGTGCAGACGTTTTACGTACGGCATTACAGATACTGCGTAGCAGGGGACAATTTGTCAATAGTGCCATGCTCATGACCAGGAAAGGCTGTGAGCCTAAGGTTTTTGCAGATATTGCACTCAACCTTGACCCAACAAGTGACCAGCTAGCAGACATTGCACAGAATACTGCCAAGTTTACCAAAAAGGTAGTAGGCACACCAAAAGTTGCATTACTCAGTTATTCCACACTAGGTTCGGGTAAGGGCGAAAGCGTAGACAAGGTTAGGACGGCGGTAGACATTTTGGCCAAATCCAAGCAACCTTTTGCTTACATAGGAGAAGTCCAAGCGGACGTAGCACTCAGTCCAGTCGTAGCCAAGCACAAGAAAGTAAAGTCAAAAGTGGCAGGCAATGCTAATGTGCTAGTTTTCCCAAATATTGATGCGGGGAATATTGGCTACAAACTCGTCCAAGAAATGGGCGGATATTCAGCAATAGGTCCAATCACCGTGGGGCTAGACAAGCCAGTCAATGACTTGTCACGTGGTGCCAAGGTTGAGGATATATATTACACAACAATCATTACAATTTTACAAGTATAAGGAGAAATTATGAAAGTATTAGTTATCAATGCAGGCAGTAGTACATTGAAGTTTCAACTCATTGACACAGTGAGCGAAGAGACCCTAGGTAGTGGTGCTATTGAGAGAATCGGCGAACACGCATCATTTGCTAGATTTAAGTCACCGAAGGGTAGCGACAAGCGTGAACTACCTATTCCTGACCACAATCTTGCTACAGAGATTGCATTGGATTACATTACAAATAAAGAAATCGGTGTGCTTAACACCCTAGACGAAATCGATGCCGTAGGTCATCGTGTGGTCAATGCTGGTCCAGAATACGACCACACAGTTTTGATTACAGACAAAGTGCTAGCTGATTTCAAAGAGAATGTACACTATGCACCACTTCATATGCCAGGTCATATCAAGGGTATCAGTGCTTGCCTAAAGGTTATGCCAAATACACCACAGACAGCCATTTTTGATACAGCATTCCACTCAACTATGCCAGAGAAGGCTTTCTTGTATGCTATTCCATATGAATTATATACAGAGCACCAAATCCGTCGCTATGGATTCCACGGCAGTAGCCACCAATTCATCAAGGACGAAGTGGCTCGCATCTTGGGTAGTGTAGAAGGCAAAAAGATTGTATCATGCCACATTGGCTCTGGTGCAAGCGTATGTGCTATAAAGGACGGCAAGAGTGTAGATACAAGTATGGGCTACACACCACTAGAAGGTGTCATTATGGGTACACGTAGTGGTGACCTTGATGCCAGCATCATTCCACAAATCATGAAGATTGAAGGCATTACAGACATTGACCAAGCCATTGATTACCTAAATAAGAAATGCGGACTTCTTGGAATTACTGGCTATACCAACGACATGAGAGATATCGAAGCCAACCTAGACAAATATCGTGAAAACTTGGCTATGGATATGCATGCATATCGTATCGCTAAGTATGTTGGTGGCTATGCTGCGGCTATGGGCGGTCTTGACGTGCTAGTATTCACAGCCGGTGCTGGTGAAAACACTGCCGAACTACGTAAACGTGTCTGCCAATACCTAGAGTTTATGGGTGTAAAGATGAATTACGAATACAACGAAACCATGCCACGTGGCACAGTAGAAGATATTTCTATGCCTGATTCTAGAGTGAAAGTGTATAGAATACCAACCAACGAAGAGCTAGTTATCGCTCGTGAAACAGCCAAAGTTGTAAAATAGAGAAAAAAGTCAGTCCATTTGGATTGACTTTTTTTTAGACTCATTGTATAATCATGCTACTAAAACGTAGGGGAAAAAAATATGGCATTATTCGATACACTATTGATAAAATACAGAGTTGCCAAACTTAGACATACTCGTAATGTGGCACACAAGAAGTTTGAGAAAAGTAATCCTATTGACAAAGAATTGGCACGAGATATCAAGCGCTTCACCAAGTCAGGACAGCTTATTACACTAGATGAGTTGGCTAGCGAGATGGCGGAGGGATTTAATGATAAAGTCAAAGATTATTCTGTCAAAGCACATCGTAGATATGGTTTAGATGACAAAAAGAAAGCCAATGCACATTATATGTTAATTGACGTCAAGATTAATTTTGACAATCATCACATCAAGTTTTGTTCAGAGCAGTATATCCGTGATGATGTTTTGATTGAAGACCCAGAAAGCTCTGGCTATTTGGTGAGTCCACAAGCGCTTACCAACCTTCCTATCGAGCCTAACTATCACCTTTTGGAACAAAAAGGTTATGTAGGTAAGGCATATTTGTCACTTATGACTAGGAAGAATGAATCAATTTCTCAAAGATAATCATATAAATATTTTCACCACATATAATATAACATTTTGAACTAACACATTAAAGGAGTAGGGTAATGAGTTTAGTGTCACAATACATAGGCAATACGACAACCAAGCCACTCAGTCATACTGAGCGTAAGTTTGCCATGCCTAAACCAAATCAGTATACTCTCAAACTAGGCGACTTGTTGGCGACTATCAAATCACGTGTGGGCACTACGCTCAAGTGTGCTATTCTCACTTCACGTAAGTTTACTCGCCAAGATAATGAAGGGTTTAAGGAAGGTTTGGCTTTTAGCACAACACAGCACAAGCCATACAATGCCAATCTTTTGCTAGTGTATGCCAACTCGGACGGCTACACCAGCACTCAACAAGAAGTCATGACCCCTTGCCGTATCAATGCGGGCGCTGTAAGTAATGGCGATTTGATGGATATGCACAACTATAGATTGATGTATTCTAGGGACGGCGGAGTGTATTATGCCTTTACTGGAGTACGTAATTTGGAAGATTTAACTGCCAATTTTGACACGACCAATCTACCAACACACCACATTATTAGGCAGGCTTTGGGCAGGATTGCTCACACCACCACAGCATCTAGACAAAATGTTTCACAAAGATAGGCATACACTCTATGCCTATTTTTTTATGCCAATAGATAAAAATATTTTTACAAAAATGGTTGACTAATTATATCTTTTGTTGTATACTCTAAGGGTATTTTAGAGTGCTTTTGGACAAAAGCAAATAAATTGGGAGGTTAAAAATGGCAGTACCTAAGGGTAAAGTTAGCAAAGCGCGTAAACATTCACGTAGCGCCAATTGGAAAGTTAAAGTTCCAGCAATTGTAGATTGTCCTCATTGCCACGAGAAGAAAGTGGCTCACCAAATTTGCAAGAAATGTGGCTATTATGACGGCGAACAAAAGATTGCAGACAAGAAGGCAGAAGAAACTACAAAATAATAAAAGACGTCCATTTGACGTCTTTTTTCATGCCTAGTAAATACTATTTGCCAAAACTTGTGTTTGGTGGTATTATATGACTAGAGGTAAATATTATGAAAATTGTAGTTGACGCAATGGGTGGCGATTACGCACCTAGCGAAGTTTTGAAGGGTTGTGCAGAAGCACTCAATGTAAGGAAAGATTTGCAGATTGTGGTGACAGGACCAGAAGAAGTGCTCAAGAGTCAACTCACAGAGTATGGCGCAGATATGTCTAGGGTAGAGATTATTCATGCACCTGACACTATCGAAAACACCGAGCACCCAGTAAGTGCAGTACGCAATAAGCCAAACTCATCTATAGTCAAGGCTTTTGACAATCTACGCACTAGGGAAGATATTGACGGATTTGTGTCTGCAGGCAGTACAGGCGCAACACTTACAGGTGCTACATTGAAACTTGGCCGTATTGACGGAGTTTCACGTCCAGCACTTGCACCATTCTTGCCTACCAAGACTGGCAAAAATGTCCTACTCATTGACTGCGGAGCGAATATGGACGCCAAGCCTATCAACCTAGTACACTATGCTCAAATGGGTAGTGAGTACATGAAGGCTATGGGTGTAGAAAACCCACGTGTAGCACTTCTCAATGTTGGTGTAGAAGAAGGCAAAGGCAACGAACTTAGCAAAGAAGTTTATTCATTGCTTCAAAATTGCGGTGTCAATTTCATTGGTAATATGGAAGCCAGAGAAGTGGTGTCAGGCGATGCTGACGTTGTAGTTTGTGATGCCTTTGCAGGTAATGTGTTGCTCAAAGCCACCGAAGGCGCAGCACTATTTGTAGTGGGCGAAGTCAAGAAAGCCATCAAGGGTGGATTCTGGTCAAAAGTGGGCGCACTTTTCCAAAAACGTGCCTTTAGACAAATTAAAGAAAAACTCAACTACAACAAGGCAGGCGGAGCACCATTCTTGGGAGTGAAAAAAGTGGTTATCAAGACTCATGGCGACAGCAAGGCAGAGACCGTATGCAATGCTATTATGCAAGCAGTCACCTTGGTAGAGAGAGATGTGGTTGCCAAGATTAAAGACGTTATCTCAAAATATGCACAACCAGAGGCGTAAGCCATGAAAAATATAACTATAGACACACAGAATGTCAGCGAAAAATATCACGACTTTATCGCACTTTTCAATGCCAGTCAGCCAGAACTTATTGCCATAGCACTCACACACTCTTCGTACGCTCATGACAAAAATATTCCTAGCAACGAAAGAGTGGAGTTTTTGGGAGATAGTGTGCTAGGTTGTGTAGTGGCAGAATATTTGTATGCCAAGACCAAAAAAGCAGAAGGCTCACTTTCCAAGAGCCGTAGTGCATTGGTTTGCGAGCAGGCACTTTCTCAACATGCACGAGAAATGTGCTTGGAACAATATCTTCTCACAGGCAAAAGTTGCAAAAACAAGCCCATCAGCGAAGCTATGCTCTGCGATATGGTCGAAGCCATGATAGGTGCAATGTTTTTGTCCTTCGGCTATGACAAGGTGAAGCCTGCCATTCTCAAAATGCTAGACATAGACACATTCCTTCGTGCAGGCAACGACAAGGGCGATTATAAGTCTATTTTGCAGGAATATTGCCAGGCACGTAAGATAAAAGTAGCATATTCTCACACCAGCGAAACCAGTAAAGGCGGTCAAGCCACATTTGTCGCCACAGTCAATATTGACGGCAAAGATATGGCATTCGGCAAGGGCAGTAATGTGAAGATTGCCGAGAAAAATGCCGCCAAACTCGCTTATGAGAAACTAATCAAAACCAATCAATAAAACACCATAATCGGTGTTTTTTTATTTCCACTCAAGATTGGCTTCAGAGTGGTAATTCTTCATTTGATAGATGCTTTTTTTGATAAATAGTTCATATTCTTCTGGTGAGCTAAACTTGTCACGATATTTCTTGGTATATATTACGAAGTCTTGTAGATATTTTTCTGATAAGGCCTTTCTCTTGCGGTCTAGCATGCCATACATATAGATTCGCCACTGACGAGTGACTTCTGCCACATACTTAGCCTTGTGCGATTGACTCCAAAACATTTCAGTATGCTTGCCCAATAGTTCCACTTCAAAAGGCTTGACACTGATTTCTACATGCCCAGCAGACTGCTCACGTTCTTCACGCATTTTGACTCTAATGCTACGTTCTTCAGGGTGGGCAATCACGTGAATAGGGCAGAAAGGATTGTCATGGAAAAAGACCTCCAAATCACTATACCTAGCGAACTGGACAAAGTTTTTGTCTTTGAGATATTTGAGATAATCAGTCTTTTTTTCCATATGTTCCTCATCAAAAATAGGGTGAAAAACCAGCCAAGAATGGCTGGAGTGTTGGTTTGATTATATCACTGAAATAGTGGTTGTCAATAATTGGTCATAAAGTTTTTCATAAAAGTTAGTATCTCATTGGTTTCAGAGTCAATCTGCTTTGAGAGTTTGTCTAATTCACGACGTTTGTATTCTTCTCGATAAGTCTTAAACCCAGATATATAACTGATATAGAAATGAGACTCTCGCTCTCTGTCTATACATTCCAACTTATTGGCAAAATACCCAATCCACTCTTTAGTCAGGTCAATGTTGCGATTGTCAAAAGTCAGCCCCATGCAACTATAGTCGCCGACCACAAGATTGACCAAAGTCTGCTTGTCGTCGACCACCTTGAGTAAGGCTTGACCGTTGTCGTTAAATCCCATAAAAAGAGTTTGAATATTGTCGTCTAAATCAAATGTAAAAATATCTTTCAACACATTATGAAAATCTGCGCAAAAATCTTTATTTAATAATGATATATATTTATTTTCCATATTTTTCCTTGCAATAATTATATATAAAAATATTTTTCTGTCAAAATAAAAAAATAAATAAAATAATAAATATATAAGTCAAAAAAATCGTCAA
>JBKSMV010000027.1:0-2686 GCA_046881985.1 Clostridia bacterium | reverse complement strand
CTCGCTAGTCATATAAACTATGGGAGTAATTATGACTTATCAAGACATTTTAGTTAGAATATTCGCATTACAAGACTATGGGTTAGAGATATTTTCCATAGGCAAAAGCACACTAGGACGAGAAATATATGGCACACATGTTGGCAGTTTCGCTGGTCCGCAGGTCATCATACAAGGCGGTATACATGCTAGAGAATTCATATCCACACTGCTCACTATAGAGCTCGCCCAAATCTATGCCGATACCCCACAAGACAATGGCGGTATATATTTTATATTCTGCACCAATCCTGACGGAGTCGCTCTTGTATTGGACGGCTTGGAAAGTGTGCGTTGCGACATTACTCGTCAATATCTCACCCTAGTCAACCAAGGCAATACCGACTTCTCTCTCTGGAAAGCCAATATCAATGCTGTAGACCTAAATACCAACTTCAATGCTCTTTGGGGCACTGGCAGTCAAAATGTTTTCTGCCCTGCAAGTGAAGACTTTGTGGGATTTTACCCAGAGAGTGAACGAGAAGTAAAAGTGCTGACCAATTTCACTCTCAAAAATCGAGCCAAACTTACTATTAGCTACCACTCAAAAGGTGAAGTGATTTATTATGGTTTTGCTGGCGAAAGTGAAAATGACGTCATTAGAGACCGCCAAATCGGTGAAAAACTCTCACAAACTACAGGATATCCATTAATTTTTACTGAAAATAGTAGCGGTGGATACAAAGATTGGTGTATAATGGAGTTAAAGATTCCGTCCTATACCATAGAAGTTGGTCGCAATGACGTCCCACACCCTATAGGCGAAGAATACCTACCAGAAATAGTCGCACAAAATAGAGATGTACCAAGGATTGCCTTGGACGCAGTAAGGAGTTAAGAATATGAATACCAAAGACAATATGCAACTAGCCATGTTGGAGATGTACAAAGCCGGCAAAAAACTTGAAGTTCCAGTAGGCGCAGTCATAGTCCGCAACGGCAAAGTGATAGCACGTGCACACAACCTAAAAGAGACCAAACAAAACGCACTCTACCATGCAGAGATTTTGGCTATAAAAAAGGCTTGCAAAAAACTACATAGTTGGCGACTAGACGACTGCGAAATGTACGTGACACTAGAGCCATGCCCTATGTGTGCTGGTGCTATCATTTCTGCAAGAATCAAAAAACTATACATAGGTGCATTAGACGAAAAGTTTGGCGCAGTCATATCCAACTACCAAATCTGTGACGACACTCGCATTGGCAAAAAGGTTGAAAGCATTCACCTAGAAAGTTATGAGCCACAAATCAAAAAATGCCTGCAAGACTTTTTCAAATCTTTAAGAAAAAATAAATAATAAATTAGAAATAAATATTAAAAATAAATAATTAAATAATTAATAATTTTATTTTAATAATAAATATTTGCAATTTATCGTAACAATTAAATATTTTCATAGAAAATACGCAAAAATGCGTATTTTTAATGTTATTTATGAGTTTTTAATTTTATTTTTAGATAATTTAATTCTTTTGAAGCAAATAATAATGAAAAGTAAATCGTCAAAATAAATATAAATGCCAAAATAAATCCATATATATTTGGCAACAAATTATATAATGTCACACCTACGGCAAAAGCCAATATATTACTCATTATAATACGTGCTGTTGAAGTGCTAGACAGCGACACATATTTTCTTACACTTGTGTAATCTAAAATAAATGCCGTTGTATAACAGAGCAGATTGCCTATCACTAGTCCATAGATATTTACATTAGGCATAAAGAGTAAAGGTATCTGCACCAAGTATTTTACGCCCACTGCAATGGCGAGATTGATGACCGCAGTTTTGCCACGTCCTTCGCCCTGCATAATGGCGGTAAATATCTGCACAAAACTCATATACAAGACGCCTATGCCAGACACTGCCAAAATACTAGTAGCTAGCATACTTCCCTTGAGCCCTGCCATGTCTAAACTATTGCCGTATAGTAGAGAAATTATTGGTTCAGCAAAAAGTACCAATCCCAACATACATGGCAGTATAATGCTCATATTGATATGCAATGCTTGAGTTATGGCAGTTTGGCGAGAAGTGTCATCTTTTTGACTAGCAATATTAGGCAGTATGGTACTAGACAATGCAAAAGACAACACCGTTGGCAGATTGAGTATAGCACCTACAGCACCTGACTCTATACCATACATGGCTGTAGCATAATTAAGTGAAAAGTTTCTATTCAAAATATTGACTACTATCATACTGTCCACCATATTAGCTATAGGTAATATTATCGAACACATTATGATAGGTAGCATAGTTGATAATATATTCGGCTTGGTATGTATTGTGGCATGATTGGTATAGTCTAGTTTTCGCACCGCTCTGCCATATTGCGATATAAGTACAAAGCAAGCAATTATCTCGCTGACACTTACACCTAGTATAGCCCCCATTACCGAATAATGTATGCCATACCTTTTGAGTGCAAAAGCCAGTACAAGCCCAACGACAATCTTCACCCCTTGCTCTACTAATTGACTGACTGCCGTTGGTGTATAATTTTGTTCGCCTTGAAAATACCCACGTAAAACACTTATAATACCCACAAAAATTATCGCTGGTGCTATTGATAGATAACTAATCGATAAATCTGCATTTCCTTGAATTTTTGCTATTTTAACGCAAAAAATCGATAA
>JBKSMV010000026.1:0-3739 GCA_046881985.1 Clostridia bacterium | reverse complement strand
GAATATGGATATTGACCCCGAGAAACCTGTGCCTGACATCAGCAAAGATATGTTTGAAAAACCGCCAGAGATTGCTCCTTTTAGACATTGTTTGACTATGGACATCAAGTGCAAAGCGGATTGCATTCACAATCACGAGGGCGAATGCTTTAGCAACGGCATCATTGTCAATGCTGTGGGCGAAGGTAACGAGTGTATGTCGTATATTAAAAGATGAGCAACAAGACTAACTATGCCTGTAAAAAAAGAAACTATAATGTTTCTTTTTTTTATAATATCGTACTACTTTATCTCTCCGCCATGACATTCTAAAATGTAAATGACTTTGTTGTCTTGGTATACTTTTTCTATGCCCTTAAAATCGGTCATATCGCCAATACTTTCAAAGGTATAACGATATTCTCCACTCACATACTCACTAGGTCCACTCAACGGCAAAACACGTTTGTCCTCACCGACTTGTGCCAACGCTGGACGAATCACTCTATCAAGCACTTCTTCGCTGAGATTAGGCATCTTGCATATGCCACGATAGTTCATTGCCCAAACAGGTTTTTTGTTGATGTAGACAATCTCTTCGCCGATAAGTTTCATGCTTCCAAAAAATGTATTATGATATGCGGTTGTCTTATTGCCAGCCCTCTCTTCATAGACATATTCTTTGGCATCTGGACGACTAGTAATGTCTCTCTTTAATGCATCGCCGTCAGTATATGTTTGTCTTTTGGCCCTGATGATAAAATCTTCTAGCGCGAACATTTTCTGCTCCTATTTACGTCACAATTATACCACATGGCAGAAAAATTACCTAAGAAATTACAACAAAAACTCAAAAATATTTTTCGGTAAAACACTTGTTTTGCTCTATTAAGATAATTTGTGGCGTTACATTTGTAAAAAGGCATCTTTTTTGGTAGAATAAATGTATGAAAGAAATTAAAAATAAAAGTTTTTTCACAACTGATACAATCAGCCTTGCAAAGGGCTTGATTGGCAAATGGATAGAGACCAATATCGGTAGCGAAGTGGTGATGGCGCAAATCAGTGAAACAGAAGCTTATCTTGGAGTCAATGATAGTGCGTGCCATAGTTACAAATCTAAGCGTACCGCACGCACCGAGCCTATGTGGCAAGAAGGTGGCACGATATACATCTATCTGTGCTATGGCTTGCATTATATGTTGAATATTGTCAGCTGTGGCGCTGGGCAACCGGAAGCAGTCTTAATCCGTGCGCTCGTGGGTGCCAATGGTCCAGCAAAAGCCACCAAACTGCTCAACTTAGACAAGACTCTTAATGGTCAAAGCATTATTAATAATCCATATATCCGCATACTTGATGACGGCAAAACATACGACTACTACAGCACCACTCGTGTCGGCATTGATTACGCCTTATACAAGGACCAAAAAGCCAGACTAAGATTCGTATTAAAATAAAACAACCATAAAGAATGGTTGTTTTTTTTGATATAAATTATTCGCTTAATCATTGACGTGTGTTATCTTTGCGTGCAGGTTTTGCATGGTCGGTACGCACCTTGCCAAAGTCTACGGCATCATGCGCTCCAAACTTCTCCACATAGTCCATTGGGGCGAAAATGCGTTCCGCTTGACGAAGAAGTTCATTCTCCACGCATCTCTTAAACTCTCCTGGGCTAAGACGTGTGGCGTAGGTCTTCTCTAGGTCGCCAAATAGCACTCCCGCTCTGCGATAAGCGCTGAATACAGCCAACTTCTGCGCACTATCTCCATCGAAAATAATCTCTTTGGTGGCGAATGCTTTGTGAAAGAGTCCCCATTGCTTGTTTTCAAATAAATCTCTAGTCAGTTTGTCATGCAAATACTGGTCGTACATAACGTTGAGCATAGCATTAAGTTTGTCATCATTGAGTAAAAAGTCTAGACCATACTCCATCTTCTCAAAACGTGTCATGCGAGCATTGAATAGATTCGTGGTCGCCTCACTAAAGTCGGCTACCTGCTGTGTAAACTCCGCCTTGTTGTCAAAGTCAATAACATAGTCCTGACCAGTCCTGCGGTGGTGAAATACTAGACAATTCTCATACTGCGTCACATCACTACCCATGCAAGCATTGAGCATGGCAAGACCGCTAAGAGCCTGAGTGAGTTTGAGTTGAGCACGATAGTTGGCACGTGTTTCTGCCTTGGCTTTGATGGATTGGTATTTTGCCTTGAGTGTGTCAATGATATTCATTTGTTTTCCCTACCTAAATATATTTTATCATATATCACAAAAAAATCAAGGACTAATTTCGACTTTTGGGTTTTATTCATACTTACATTATTCAATGATTTCATAATGTTTGCACATTTGTTTGTTTTGGATTTTATTTTATACTATTGCTCTTTTACATAAACAACTACATTGACCAAACAATTTTGATACAAAAAAAGGACTAAATGAATAGTCCTTTTTTGTCAACTAACTATATTAGTTCCAAGCAATTGTTCCGCCTTGGTTAGAAGCTTGAACAGCATCTACAGTAAGAGTTACAGTAATATTACCTTGACTAGTTGTACTAGTAGCCAAAGTAGCAGCAGTACAGAAAGTTGTTTCAGCAGTCATCTTAGTAAGAGTTGTAGCTGAAGTACCATAGTAGTAATAGTCTCCAGACTTAGTCCAACCACTACCTAGAGTTGGAGAGATATTTCCAGCACCGCTGATAGTGAACTTAACACGAACATAAGCACCATTAGGGTCAGTAGTAGTCACTTTCACTTTGATAGTGTCACATACTGAGTCACCAGGCATGATATCATCTTTCTTGAATGCAGTAGTCAAGTTTTGAGATGCTTTTGTGTACTCGTTAGCACCGATAGTCACAGTAAGTGACAAGGTACCAGTCTTGGCAGTACCAGTCACTGAAGCACTACTAGTGAACCATGCAGCAGTAGCACCAACTACAGATGCAAGGATAAGGAATGCTGAGCATAGAGCTAGCGCAAAAAATCTTTTCTTAGTCTTCATGTGCTAACCTCCTACCTTCCAGCTAGCAACGTCAGCGTTGTTAGCAGCTTGGATAGCTTCTAGAACGATAGTTACAGATACATCAGTATTTTGACTTGTATAACTTGTAGGCAATTTGATAGCAGTGCAGAATACTACATCAGTTGTAGAAGTGATAGCAGCCATAGATGAACCAGCACCAGTGTAGTAGTAATAACCTGCAGTGTAGCCTGACAAGTCCTTAGTCCAACCAGTCAAACCACTATAAGTTGGAGTCACTCCGTCGATAGTAACTTTGATACGTGCATAAGCACCACGGTCTTTAATATCTTGAGTGTCAATAGACACCTTCACATCGCTAACAAGAGCTCCGCCTGGCATAACGTTTGAGTTGAAGGTCTTGCCAGTATTGTTTGTGCCGGTATAACTTTGACTATTAACCTTCAATGTAGCAGTGATGCTACCAGTAGTAACACTACCTGAAGCAGTAACAGTATCAGTAAACCAAGCAGCAGTTGCGCCGATAACCGATGCGCAAACCGCTAGGATTCCGCACAATGCAAGCGCAAAAATACTTTTCTTGCTTTTCATTATTTTCTCCTTTCATTTTATAAAAATATATAACTTCTTTTTAGCTACACTTTATTGTAGCAAATTATGTATAATTTTGTCTAATGTTTTAAGGGGTTTTTTGAGTTTTTTAAGAAACTATAAGATTTTTTAAGCCAAAAAAGCTAAGTTATGTACCAAGAAAACAAGAATATCTAGC
>JBKSMV010000025.1:0-1678 GCA_046881985.1 Clostridia bacterium | reverse complement strand
GTTTTAAGCACGCCGCCAGCGTTCGTCCTGAGCCAGGATCAAACTCTATAGTTTTGATTTCCTTAAAGCTCAGTATGATATTCATACTTTGCTGACTTTACTTATTTGTTGTCCCTCGTTTAGAATCGACAAGACCTTTATCTGTCTTGTATTTTCCTTACTGTTTGTGTATTTAGTTCCTATGGTTCTTGCACCTCAAACTTGAGAATGCTCCCTAAAATTACCATAATAAAAAAACTTTGTCAACACTTTTTTCACATTTTTTTTGAAAAAATTACAAAAAATAGGGTTCGAAGGGTAAAATTTGTCCTTTCGAGCCCTATTTTCGTGCTTTTCCTATTAATAATATATATAAAATGCTACTTTTTATTTAAGTCTTGTTTGATTTGCTCTGCGTCCACAGGTGGAATACTTGGCAAAAGTGAATAACGGCTGGCTTTGAGATTGACTTCATCGCCTTGTTTATTCAACACATACAAAACGTCCACGTTATCATAATAAATGTTTGCAACTGCATTCGCCACAGGTGTTTCTGGTGGCATAGAGAAGCCTGTAATGACGGTAATGCTACCAAATGAGGTATTTTTTGCACTGCCCATAACCAGTTTGGCAATAGGGATATCTCCGTCAGGGGTCGCACTACAAGTGGCAACTGAATTGAGATTGTCTACCACAAAAACTACTTTTTCGCCCATGCCAGCACACACATTAGCGTGCCCCCATGCTAGTATTGCCACTCTCTTCTGCTCTTCAAAGCTTGCGCTTATAGGAGCGGTAAACTTGACAACCTTTTCATTATTAAATACTGGTGAGATTTTTCTTTGTGCATTGTTGAGATAGATAATCTTTGAGCCGAATACTGACTGCAAGTTGTCCACAATGTCTACAAGATGTGGACTAATGTCTTGCAATGAATTGCCCACCACTGCAACAGAAGACCCACAATATATAGGCATACGTTTGATGGCTTGACAGATAGGTTGCTCGTTATGCTTAAACATGAGTTGTTGAGAAAGCCCTTCTGCCTTCAACTCTCCAAAATCCACTCTATTGCGGTCATAACGCATAAACGGTGTATTGTTGACTGTGAGTAGGTCCTTTATAAGACAAGGTTGCTCGTCCATATATTTCTCTGCTTCACACTCTATAAGGTCGCCATATTTGAGATTGTATTTGTTTATCAACTCTTCGCTGACCACATACTTCATCGAACTGCTAGTATATTCGCATTGACGTATATACCCCCTGCCGTTGTTGAGTATCTCAAGATAACCTTTGAGTCTAAATCGCTGTGGTGACACATTGGAATCATATGCATACATCTCTTGAGCAAACTTGATTGTAGAGTTGGTAATGCCTGGCTTGTAGCCATACTCCACTTCGCCGTCTTGTTCGGTAGGCAAAATCTTGATAACATTGTCTACAGTGGCGATTTTTTTAGGCGGTCTGCCATGTCTAACGGCTGGCTTGTATGGAGTCTTTTTGCCACTCATAATGGCAGACATCTCTTCTATAAGCTTGGCTTTGGTCAATGTTGTAGGACTATTGACACCCAAATTACGTGCAATCTCTCGCAACTGATAAACGCTTATCTTTTCTAAGTCCTGAATATTCTCCATACGCACTCCTTTTCAATGCTAAACTACCAAACAAATGCCCATTTGTAAATGCTTTTTTA
>JBKSMV010000024.1:0-14927 GCA_046881985.1 Clostridia bacterium | reverse complement strand
GTTTTAAGCACGCCGCCAGCGTTCGTCCTGAGCCAGGATCAAACTCTATAGTTTTGATTTCCTTAAAGCTCAGTATGATATTCATACTTTGCTGACTTTACTTATTTGTTGTCCCTCGTTTAGAATCGACAAGACCTTTATTTGTCTTGTATTTTCCTTACTGTTTGTGTATTTAGTTCCTATGGTTCTGTGCATCGCCTATTTGGTGACGCTCTTATAATTTACTCCTTTTTCAATATAATGTCAAGTAGTTTTGAAAAGTTTTTTTATATTTTTTAAGAAAATTGTCAAAAAAAGAAGCAGAAATTATTTCTGCTCCCATTAATATTAGCCACCCATTGCTTCTACATAAGCGGTATAAGCATCGATAACTGCCTTGATAGTCACGTTTTCATGACCTTCTGGAATCTCTACATCTGGGTCGATAGTCACCAAGTCACCAAGAGTTAGTGTATCCATATCGAATGTGGTAGAAATAGCATTTGGCAACTCTTGTAGAGTGACATTGCCGTTTGAGTCTTTACTATTTAGCAAAGTCACAACTCCGCTTTCACCCAAAACTACTGAAATACTTAGGTTGTTGATGGCGCTAGACATATCTCCTATTTGTGTGCTAGCAAGTGCTGTCAAAATGGCATTGCCACTAGTATCCATAATCTCACTGAGAGTAAGAGTTTTTACTTTATCCATGAGTGTTGCTTCGTTGAGATTGCCGATTTGAATATCTTTAATCTTACCTATAACACCTGTGGTTGTAGTGGTATCACCAATAACTTTACCAATGGTTAGTTTTGGCAACTCTGTTGAAAGTTGATTAATCTTATAATCAGCAATCGCTTTGAGAACTGAATTTGAGCTAGCAGTAATTTCGATTAGGTCACTGACTTTTTTGTCCTTAACTATGCTTTCAAGTTCGCTAAGTTTAGTTGTATCTTGCACGCCATCAAGCAATGAAATTGTGGATAAATCAATACCAAAATCTTTTAGGTCTGCCATGGTCATATCTGTACCCTTATTGACGGTGTCAAATAGGGTGTTGATAGCGTCCATTATTGGCTCATCTACGTTGTCTGTAATGATTGGAATATTTGGCAAAGACAATTCGTCAAACCAGCCTTCTAGTTTGCCAAAAGTGACTTGGTCTGTAATCAAGTCCAAATGTTCGTCCAAAGACATAATAGGTTTGGTCTTGAGTTCGCTGATATCAATGCCTGAAATTGGGCTAGAGATAGTGATACCAAAGTCATTCTCAATGTCTTGAAGTGTCACATTATTTATGTTTCCGCCATAATCAATGCCTAGAGCTACGAGTTCTTCCATCGTCATATCCTTTAGTCCATTGGCACTGCCTAGGTCTATTTTGACGTTGAACCAACCTTCCACTTTGGTAATGCTGACACTCTTAAATGCCCACACACCTACCAAGCCAACAATGATTATGCCACACAATATGCCGAATAGGAATAGAAAGAAGCCGGACCAACCACCCCTTTTCACTCTGTATTTTTTTTGTTCCATTTTTCCTCCTTATTTCAATCTCAACAAAACCAACGTTTGACCGCTGTTTTGAGTATTGACGTCTTTGTCTGCAAGTAAACTTGACTCTAGTTTTATAGCCTTGTCTCTTAATGGTGAGCCAAACCATTTTTCGCAAGGAATAAACCCTGCAATCTTGCCCTGCTTTTGCAATTGCATCAGTCTAAGGTGCAGGTGACGTTTAATCTCGCCACCCACACCATGACTGCCATAACCATGCAAGACTTTGAGTATAGGATAATCTGCATATCTACAAATGTCGAGCTCTATCTCAAATTGTGCCAAAGCAACTGCTACAGTCTGCTGTTCGCCCTTGATGTCTATCTCGTCTATCATTAACGCACCTTCATTCTGTGACGCAACACGATAAATGTTGTCACTCCGCCTACTACTACAAGGCTAACTACTACAATTAGTACTATAGCAAAGGTGTTGAGCGGTTCTTTGATTTGGACAATAAAACTTGACAAGACGCTATCATCTACACCGAGCAGTTGTACGTAATAATTACCTACACCTTCAATGGTGAGTGTCTGCACTTCGCTGTTTGCAGCCGTGCTAGCATTAATCTCATAATCCATATAGTTGGTAATACGTAAAGTACATTCGCCAAGTTGTCTATAAATTACATATGGATTGAATGTGATAGTGACCGTTTTGGTTGTACTTTCGCCCGGCACTTGACTAGAGTAAATAGATGCTGTTTGATTGCTAATCCTGAATGTGAAACTGATATATACATTTGGTAGGTTGTTTCTATTGCCAACCACGTATTCTACTCTATATTGACCCAAGCCAAGAGCAACTGAATTGTTGATAAGGTCTTGAGCTGTAAGCATTGTATGGTCATCTAGTATTGATAGGAATGTGCTAGTCACGTCCTTGTCGCCACTAGTGTCCACTCTGTACACTTTGTCTATAGTGTATGAGTTGTAGAGCGTGGTAAAGTCTAGAGCCAAACGGCTTTCGTTAGGGTTAACAATAGTGAATATCAATGTTCTTGATGGAATATTGTATGTCTTGCTACCAGCAACTCTGACAGCAGAATACGTCACACTATATGTACCTGACTCGCTAAATGTGAATGAATAATTCACTCTTGGCACTCTAGTAGTGTAATCTATACCATTTTTGTAGATAGTGTAGTTTACCTGACTATATAATGTACTATTCAAAATGTCAAAATATACGTTGCCATTGTAGTAAGCATTGTCTACCATTGGTCCGTCATTGACGTTGACTACTACTTCGGTAAGTAGTGTCAATGAATACTGGCTGAAAGTGAGTCCGTTGCTATTGACAAACATCTGCTCATTGCCAGCCTTATCATATATTCTAAATGAATAAATGCCTGCATAGTTGAGTTCTACCATTGCCATATCGTTGTAGCCTAGAGACACATTTGATAGGTCAATAGTCCATACTGGGTTGACGCTATTGTTGTAATACACGTCCATAAAGATATGATTCATTTGAGCGATAGTGCTTAGTCCACCTGTGACAGAGTTGGTTTTGCCAAAATATCTGTCTGCCACTACAAACACATTGGCTGGTGCAACCTTGTCAAATGCTTTGACTGTGGCATTGAGCAATAGGCTCTCTGGGTCACCAAGAGTGGTGTCACCATACATTAAGTATAGGTCGGTAAGCGCTAGGCTATTGCCTTGTGAAATGTATGCTACTGCAAAGAGTTTTTCATAACTATAAGGACTAGTAGCACTGCTCTTGATTTGGTACAAAGTCAGCGTCACGTCTTTGTCTTGAGTGACTGCCACATATTTGTCATTTGTGGTCAAGTCATAATCCACAAGTTCGATGCCCTTGTCACCATTGACAACTATATTGATGTCGCTATTGACGAAGTAAACTTCTACCGGCATATCGCTATTGTAAGAAGTGAATCCTGCTGGCAAGCCTGTCACATCAACGAGTGAAGTGAGTGTGCCGTAGTTGATAGTATCTGTCGCACTGATAGGTGTATATCTGCCGTCAATGAGTTGTTCGACGGTAAACATTGTTTCGTTGCTACCGGCGATAGTAAAGCTGATATACTTGGTCACTCTCTCTACACCATTTAGGCTAATGCTGAGATGAATGATATATGTGCCTTCTCTGTCACGACTGATATAGTATGAATTGTTGTTGCCTTCTGCCAATAGATTGACATTGTCTATTGTCACTCCGTCAACCAATCTTTGCATTGAGAGTTGGTAGTGATAGATTGTAGTTTGGAAAGCAGAAATATTGTCCCACTTAACTACAATATTTTCACTTGTAGAAGTGTTTGGTGTTGTGGTATTGATAGATGCGATAGCATTCTTGTCGGCATTTTCATCATTGACTAGATTTATCGCTGGCAATCTATTGTCTATTACCACAGTATAAGTCTTGGACTTGGAATTATTTAGTTTGCTGAGCAGATTGATTGTATAAACATATCTACCACCTGATGCACCCAAGATTGATGTGGAAAGTGTAGGTCGTAGCAGTGTCACAATGGTTGTGCCGTCGTCAGCATTGACTTGCTCAGTAATGAGTCTAGTCACATCTTCGGTAGTGTTTGCCAAAGATATATTATAGGTATATAGTCCCGAGATAAATGTCATGGCGACATTGTCTGTTGAATAGTAAACGTTGCCATATTGATAACACTCTTGACCATACGAACTAAACGTCGCTTCGCCTTCTCTACCTATATAGAAAGACTGGTCAGTAATGCGACCTGCAGAGTCGGTGAAGTATACGTTGAACCAATAGTTCTCGTCGTCCGCACCAAAGATGATATCACTCTTAGGTGCTAGTTCGCCCCTACGATAGATAGTGAATGCACCATTTTCGTCATAGACTATGTCATATACAATAGCTGACTGCTCTACTTGGTCAACCACCTTACGTAGAGTGACACTAGTTAGACGAATACCGCCATTGTTGACACCATTAAGGTCTAGTGCATATCTATATTCGCCGTCTACTCTTACCGTCTTGAGTGAAGCTTCGTTGAGATAAGTGTCGCTTGTAGTGAGTCCTAGCATAAATGTATAGTTAGCACCAAAGCGGTTGCTGATAGTGATGACGTAGAAATTGTTTCTCTCGCTTATCACTTCATTGATACTAGCATATACTTGAGCCATGTCAGTACTCTCATCAGTACGTATTGTATATAAAGTAGTGTTAGTAGTTTGGTTGCGCACTGTGATAGTCATAAACTTCTCAATAGTATTGATACTAGTCACGCTAGCAGATAGTGCGGTGATTTGATTGCTTGTGCTGTCAAGTGTTGTACTGCTTGTGTCTGCAGAACTTAAGCCTGTATAACTTACCGTCATGGTAGTAGGTTGAGTGTTGAGCAGTACTACAAAACTTGAAGTATTGCCAGCATCGTCCATTTCCACGATTTCATAATACCCATCATAACTGCCGTCTGCATTTCGCATTGAAGCATCTTTGAGCAGAATGTCATTGTAGAAACTAATCACACTCGAATTGATACCGCATACACTATATGCAGAGTTGTTGTTGGAGAAGCGGTAAGCATCACTATAGGCCTGATTGGTGTAGTCATAATAGTTAGGGTCGCCCGGCAAAACACTTTGCATTGAAGCGCCCTTTTCAGAGCTAGCATCAAAGTTAAGTTTTCTATAATAAACTGACTGAATAGTCGCATCTTGCGCTGTAGTGATTGTGAAATTGGTATTGATGCCAAAAGCGAAGAAGTCGTTGGCTCTGTATGAATAATATCTCTCGCCATTGTAGTCGGCTTGGACGTATTCGTATAGAGTTTGGTGTCCGCCGTCATCTATAAATCCGTACTCTCTGAGTAGTCCCATATTCGCACCCAACAAAGCGTCAATATTGGCACTAGGTGGAGTGTGGTCAATGGTCATACTTTGAGTATTGGAGTAGAAGTTGGTGCTAGTGGTGATATAAGACTCTTCCTTGCCTTCATATCTAATAGTGATAGTGTATGTGTACTCGTAAGTATTACCATTGTCGTCTAGTGGAGTGACAAGTATATCGCTTAGTCCACCAGTAGTATTGTCATAAGTGTATACGTCTTTTGGTAGCAAGTTGAAGTTGATAACATTGGAACTACGTGTGTAATAGTTCGTGTTGCCTGTTGAGTCAAATGTCCCTACCAAGTCCGCCTTGTCAAAGCCGTTATCGTTCGCCACATAGTAGTATACAAAATCTTCACTCACTGGGCTCTCTACACGCGCGTATTTATAATCGGTAGTGATAATAGCATTGTTTTCGCTATTTATAATCTGGTCATGCTCGTCCTTGCCGTGCACCAAGTGTGCTACCACACCTTCGTACAACACTCCGCCTTCGATAGTTGGCTCTGGTGATGCCGAGTAGTAGAGCTCATTCTCGATAAACTTGCCAGACTCGTCAAAATATGTACGAGTGATAGTAATATTCTTTTCGTCCACACGAGCCATAAACTCGTCTAATGGTTGTTGAATCTCAAAACTGAGTTCGCTGTCTTTGGTGTATCGGAAGTTTATCAAAGATGTAGGCACGCCGTTGCGGTCCTGTCCGTAGAAATAGCCTTCTGGCTTCTCATTCTCTATCTTGAAAGCATAGGTATAAGTATTGCCAGCCTTACCGCTGATGATGTCTTTCCAGTCACCAGTAGAGTCGCTGATTTCTACAATATAATAGCCCTGCTCTTTGAAGTTGTTTACACTGCCAGCATTCGCTTTGAGATAGTCTTGTGATGAGTAAACAAAGTCCAAGAAACTATCTTGCATTGAACTGGTTGTCACTTTGTCAAAACTTGCCACAAGGCTGGCTATATATGCGCCGTTTTTGTTAGGCACGTCCAATGAATAGTAGACATTCATATTCATTTTGTAGGCTTCTAGTTTTCTAGAGCCTGCATTGAAATATTTGTTGTCTGGAGTAGCCAATGTGACAGGCAAAATGTTGGTTGTCAATATTATCTCTGCAGATACCGGCTTGGTTCTACCAGGGATAGAAATGTTGAGTGTTTCGGTTGGACTAGTCTGGAAGTCTTTGAATGTCTTGTCGCCTGCATTGAGTGCGATGTTTTGACCTATCACACACTCATTGTCGGCATTGTATTCAATGATGTTGGACCTATCTACATAATATATATAAGTCCTTTCTGCCTTGGTGGTGTCGTAATATTTACGTACTACTTCGTACTTACCTTCTGCTGTCACCCATTCTACACCTGTGTCTGTAGAGATTGGTGTACTGAGCAAAACTTCTGACTGCATGATGCCGTTGATAACGTCAAAATCTTTGCCAACTAGGACTTTGGTTGTGAGTGGATTTTCTGCATATGGGTAGTTGCGAGAGTCGGTGTCACTAATATCTACTTGGTAGTATTTTAGTGTAATTGACTCAACTTCGTATTCGCCAGAGCCTTTGTTCCACTCTAGTTTCAATGCCTTATAATTGTTGGCACGATTTGGTGAAACATATGTCTTTTGGCTCTCCAAGAGATTACTGCCAAACGTTTCGTCTTTGGCAATGTCAAAACTTTGATAACCATACATTGTCACTTGAGCATTGTCTGTGTTGATGATAGCATAATGCTCTGAAAGTGAAGTTTGGCCGTTGACTGCGATATTGCTTGCACTCACCACACCAAAATAGTATTCGCCTTCTGTGTCTAGGCTGGCTCTTATCACTATTTGTTGAGTGGAAGCATAACTTTGTGACGGAGTGATAATCTGTGTAGTTTCTCTATTTTCTGTCACATTGTAAAGTGCTGATATTACTTTGACAGAAGTGAGTGGCACGTTGACATAGAACTTGCCGTCATCAGCAATATGTAGATAGTTTTTGAATGCGGAAAGGTTGGCATTGGCTGGGTAGTCAACCACTCCGTCAGTATAAATATTGCCAAATAATGTCGCCAAAAGAGATGTGTCGCCATTGGTCACAGTAGCGATAGACTTATGGCTACCCCATGTGACAGTAAGGTCTGATGACACGATATTGTTGGCATTATTTTTGAGTGGTGTTTGTACAAATCCTGCTTTTGTGCCGTCTAGGAACACCATGTATTGCATTTGGTTGCCGGCCTCATCGGTCAGTCTAAATAGGTGGAATCCAGTAGTTGAGAAGCAATAGTCGTTAGACACCACAGATGCGGTACTTTTCTTGCCAACTATCTCTGCATAGGCAGGAGTCTTGCCGAGAGCGTATTGCACTGATACTGCACCCTTGCCATTCATATTGGTATATGTAGGCACAATGGACACGTCTTCTTTGAGTTCTGTGCAAGAATACTCGATAGCAATTTTTGCACCACTTGCCTTCTCTGCCCATGTGAGAGTGAATGGTTGGTCGATACTAGCACGATTGGTGTAGTCGTCGCCATTGTAGATATAACTCACTTGGTTGAGAGCATCGGTAATCTGGCTGACACCTTTGGCAGATATACCAGAGATTGGCTCTTTGTCTATAATGAAAGGTATTTCTGTAGTGTCATTTGGGTCGCCAGCATAGGTGATAACTACGATATATGCACCACTTTGAGTAAATAAAGTTGTATCTCTATCAAAACGTACATTCTGCACCGTCATTTGACTAGGATTGAGATTGTATGTCGCACTATAATAATAGGTCGCTGTGATAGTATTCTCAAATCTTTGTGGGTCCTGCCAGTCGATAAAGACATTTTTGTTGGTATAGTCGTATGAGTTGATAGCAGTCGCACCAGTCAAATCCACAGGTCTAACATCGCTTTCAGTAGCATAAGCGCTAACCAACTGACTATCACTGCTGACATAGAAAGCAAACAACTGCTCTGCAGACTTGTCTTCTATACCATAGGTAATCTTTATGAGATAATATCCCACAGAAGTGGTGGTATTTGGATAGAAATTACCATTTGCGAATGAATATGCTTCAAAGTTGGTTGTTTCATTTTTGGCATAAAACACTCGAGAATTATTGGCTTTGAGAGTTTCGCCAGACAGCATACTATAGTCAAACCAAAGTGGTCCTTGGTTGGTAATCACGAACTTGTCTAGGCTCAAGCCATTGTAGCTGATACCAATATTGCTAGGAGTGAAATGAGTTGGATTCATTACGTCCATGGTGTTGATAGGCACGTTGTAGCCAATGCTACTCAAGTCTGCAGACTCAATGTAGGCGATAGTGCCTGCCAATTTGGTGCTGTCTTCAACCAAAATGTGTTGCAACTCGGACAAAACATATACACCAGTCTTGGTGTCGTCATAAAACTCAACATATTTTAGTTCGCTATCGCCGTTGTTGTTGCGATTGTATTTGAGTTGATAGCCATAAATAGTGAGTTTTTGACTCTCAACTTCAATCTCATATTTAGGGACGTCACGGATTACATCGCCGTCTTCATATTTTACATTGTATGTAAAGTCGTACACACCTAGGTCGGTAAATACTATAGTCAAAAGCCCATTGTGGTCAAGCCTTATTGGGTCAGTTGTGCTAGTTGCACCTAGTCTATTTTTAACAATACGAGCGGTGTTGGTTGCATAGTCATAGTCTACTCTATAGTTCTCTGTCACTTCGCTGTACATTCTAGTAAATGACACAGCATACTTGCTTAGGTCTAGAGTGAGTTTTGGGTATTCTACATATTCTGCACCAGTTGCATTGTTTGGCTTGTAGCCAAAGATAAAGTTGCTTCCAGACTTGAATGCATCACGAATGGTAGGTTGAGTGTTGTATGTGACGCCTGTAGACACATTTTGCTCTTTGGTGTAATTGTCTTTACTTAGTACATAAAAACTAAAGTCAACTTGGTTTTGACCAAACACCACATCATTGACTTTACGTTGGTAGGTGAAAGTGAAATCATATCGACCTTCTTGATTGTCTACCTTCTCACCCTTATGCTCGCCTGTAGCATAAGTAGCATTGTTTAGGTCCAAAAAGAGCGTAAAGTCATAATACTGCACTCCGTCAAAAGCCGCAGTTGGTCGTACACCTACTTGAATCTCTTGGTCATTTAGGTAGGCAGACACATTAAGCACATAGATGCTTTGACCATTGTTGTTTTCTACAACGTTGCCACCCTCGTCTGTGGTGGTGTTGTTATAACTACCAAATGACACCATGATATTCTCAACGTCTGTGACACCAGTAGTCTCTGTACGTATGTCGTCCAACATTACAGAGCCACCATTACGAATAATTGTCTTGGTGGAAGTGGTGTTATCTTGGGCATTTGGGTTTTGTATATCTC
The DNA here is from genome assembly GCA_046881985.1 of Clostridia bacterium. Lineage (GTDB taxonomy): Bacteria > Bacillota > Clostridia > Christensenellales > UBA1242 > HGM11372. The sequence goes on along the minus strand of JBKSMV010000024.1, from coordinate 5,179 downwards.
TGTATAGGGCTAGAGATTGGGTCAAGATATCTTGTTGAACGTAGACTTTCTTGTAGTTGGCTGCAGATGCTCCAATGACTGCATCATCATTGTCGAGATACACCATCTCTCCACCTGTCCATGTCACAGGACGATAGACTTTCTCTACAGAGAGTATCACCCCGTCATTGACGTTTTGCAAACTATATTCTCTCACCGCACTGAAGGCTTGCGCTTTCTCTTTGACACCAAAGAATGACAACGACACTATCGCTGTCAAAGCCATCATCATTACTCCTACAAAACTTAAAACTTTCTTCATACGTTCTCTCGCCCTTTCATAGAATTATTTTCTCTCGTTTTCGACTAATTATTTATTCTAGATTATTATATATAATATAATACAATATTTGGCACCATTTAATCAAATAAAATTGAGCATATTTTTATTTTTTTTATTGCGATATAAGTTGACAATTTATTTTTGTTTGTCACAGAAATAGCGTGCTAATTGCAAATAAAATGAATTAAATATATTTTTACAAAAATAAAATACAAAAAATAAAACCCACTATTTATGCGGATTTTATTTGTTTTTTTATTTAATTTTTTAATATTTTTTATAAAAAATCAATTTTTTATCATTAATTTCGCAATATTTTTTGATTTTTTATATTCAAAATTGAATATTGATATTTTTTGGTTTTATAAAATAATTTTATTTATTTTTTATTAATTAATTTTTACAACAATTTATGCACGTCATCATTGGTTATTTCTTTCATAATTTTGTCAGTACTGCCATCAACTGCTGACACATAGATATAGTAGACTCCGTCATCACGTTCGACTACAAACTCATAGCACAAGTCTTCTTTGCCATCATCTGTCGGTATCACACAAAGATTTGAGCGCAATACTAATTCGTTGGTGGCAAGGTTTTGAAGAGCTTCGTCTTCTGCGATATTTGTGCTAGTTTCTCTATCTATATGGTTGAATGCATAGTTTTGCGCTTCCCAGCCTACTACCATTTTGGTAGTTAGACACACTTTGGCTTTGACTAGGTCTGGATACATGATGCAACCATCTATCTGTGGTGCAAGATTGATATACGAGATATTGTCGTTGGTCTCTGACCAAACTGTAGTCATCTTTTCAAAGCCTAGACGTGTAGCAAACTCTTCTGCAATACTTTCGGCTTCTTCTTCATCAATCTTTGGCTGTGCTGAAACCACTTCGCCACTGAGAGTAAGCAAGAGTCCACCACGTTTGCTAATCTGTGCAAAATATTTCTTGTCCAATACTGACACTCTAAAGTCATAACTATCTAGGTCGGCATTTGTTTCGGTAGTAGACAAGACTTTTACTGCTCTACCTTTGAAGACTCTGTCTTTTACTATACTCAAGGCTTGGTCTTTGCTAATTTCTTTGTCTGGCAAGCCTTTTATATCTTTACTCTCCAATGCAGAACTAAATGGTCCGTCAAATATCATGGCAGGATAATCCATTGAGTCGGCAGTCATATCGCCAAGGCTAGAAGCAAAAGCACTCTTATTGTCCTTCATTATACTCTCGCTGACAAAAGTATATTCGCCAGTAGTAATGCCTTCATTGTGTGGATTAAGTTTACCTTTGAGATTGTTTAGGCTCTTGGTAATTTTGCCTATCTGCTCATAGTCAGCATCTGTCAACTCTTCACCTAGAAAAAGTTTGTCAGTATATGCGTCACTTAATCCACCTAGTTGGTTGAAAAACTTGGTCAGCTCTACTACGTTTTCACTATCGATAGAGAGTAATGACAATGATGCAACTATTGAGTCACAATTTTTACTTATATTTCTTAATGTGCTGATTTGTGCCGACTTGTCTTGTGCAGTGACAAGTTTGTCTGTCTCTATAGATACAGAGTTTACTTTGTCTACCATATTGAAATAACTGCTTCTATACACACCTTCGAGCACGTTTTGATAATTATTTAATCTGAGCGAGTTTTGATAAAAACTTATACCCAATGCCAAAAGCAAAATCGCTACTACCACACAACCAATATAGAGAAAACTTTTTACTTTTGGACTCATTTGTGATGATTTTTTCACTTTTTTTTCATTTTTTTTGGGAATATTATCTAATTTTTGTTCTTTTATTGTATCTTTTTCCATAATCACCTCTATATTGCGAATACGTGCTCACCTATTGTGGTGGTCACCTTTCTTGAACGTATCCATGTATTTGTCGCTGTGTTTGGATTGTAATAATACAGACTGCCATAAGTTGGGTCCCAACCATTGAGTGCGTCCCTAGCCGCTTGGTAGGCGGTGGCATTTGGCTCTAGGTCAAACTGGCCGTCATGCACAGCGGTAAATGCCCATGGTTGATAAATCACCCCTGCGACAGTATTTGGAAAACTACTACTATCTACTCGGTTGAGAATGACTGCAGCGATAGCCACCTGACCTTCGTACGGCTCGCCACGTGCTTCGCCATACACTGCTTTGGCTAGCAAATATAGGTCGTTGTTGGAATAATTAGTATTCGTTGTACTAGACACAGATATACCCATAGCCTTGGCAGTAGCACGACCCACTATGCCGTCTGCTGTAAGGCCATTTTTACGTTGAAAAGCCTTGACCGCATTGATAGTCTTACTACCTTTCACTCCGTCAACCGCACCTGTATAATAACCCCAACTTTTGAGTTTTTGTTGATAAGTCTTGACGGCTACCACGTCTTTACCCTTGGCGGTGGTGGTTGTGCTTGTGCCAGAAGACGAATATATGCCCATCGCCTTGGCGGTAGCACTGCCCACTATTCCGTCCGCAGTTAGTCCGTTTTTACGCTGAAAAGCTTTGACCGCATTTCGTGTACCTGTACCATAAATACCGTCTATCGCACCCTTGTAATAACCCCAATTTTTGAGTTTGGTTTGAATAGTCTTGACATCATACGAATACGCCTGCGCCACTATGGTTGTAGGATTGAATATTTGTGGCACACAGACAGTCAGCCCACCAACAACAAGCGTGGCGGTCAGCAAAGTTATCAACAATTTTTTCATTTTAACTAAAGAACTCCTCTATGATTTCCAACAATTTGGATTTATATTTTATATTTTGAGAGGAATTGTCATTTTTATTCACAAAACACAATGGCGGATAGACCACACACCACCAATTATTGCCTTCGCCAGAGCCTAGTTCGATAATCAACGCATCATAAACGCCTTCTTCCAAAACAAAGTCGCCATATGCACGAGTGGGAAATTGCTCGGTGTTGATTTTTGCCCTAGACGTATAGGTGTAGCCATTGTTTTGTAGCACACTATCACACACTCGCTCGATTTCTGGCAATAGGCTTTGGATTAGGTCTATGGCACTATCTTTGTCATTGACATTGACAAGATATGGTGTCAAAAAGTCCACCACATCATCTTTGACAGCATATTTGATATTTTGGTCAATGTCGAGATTGCTATTGGCACGTATATGTATTCGTAGATATTGATTGTCCACACTTTCACTAGACAGGTTGCCCACCACCATTAATAGAACTGCTATTATCACCCCAAAGGCTACAAACTTACAAACTTTCATATTTTTATCTCCTAGTAAAATCATTGCCACAAAAGCCAAATCAAACTGCAGAAAAAACAAAAAAACGTGAGTTTAGCCCACGTTTTTGTCGAATCTATCTCTGCACAAAGATTCTCTCGCCACCTTTGAGTGGTAATTCTAGATTGTTAAGACTGGATAGCACATTGGCATCAACTTTTAGTCGTTTGCACAACGACCAAAGGTCTTCGTTAGGTTGTGCGATATATATTTGATAAGCGGCATTGCCAAAACTGATTGGCTCGCCAACTTCTAGTGCAGAAACTAGGATTCTATTCTCTATATAATATAGCGCACCGAAAATATTTAGGCTAATGTCTAGCGTGATAAGGTCTGCACGTTTGATTTTGGACTTGATATTATCGACCGCACAATGCAGTTGTACACACTTGTACATCATGTCGTCCACTTCTTGCTCAATCTGGAATGGCACAGCATAGGCTTGGTTGACAACACTGCCGTCTTCTGCTCTATATAGCACATTGCCTTCGACTACACCTTCGATAGTGAGTTGACCACGAGAGATATTTTTTCGTGTAATGCTGACTTCGTTATGTCCTACTGCCAATATCTCGTCTGGTGCGGAGCCTTCACAACGTACTTCACCAGTAAGACTCTCGCTAATACTATCTAGTCGTTTGACGTATGTAAGACTCTTTTCGCTAGCGTTGGTGGTAATAGCATTTTTAGTGCTATAGGCATCAACAATTGTGGATTGATTGACCATTTTGTATACAACACCATTGACTACAATGGTAGATTCCAAGTTGATAGCCGTAGTATTGTCGTTGAGAGTGGTGTTGACTATCGTCTTTGTATTATCTACCGCCGAATAAATGTCTACAATGCTGTCCATATCCACATTTTGTGCTTCAATTTCGCCCTTGACCATACAACTATCTGCGATAGAGCAGACTTTGACACCATTTTCATCTTCTATACTATAGACGATTTGAGCCAAAAGTTGACCAGAGATAGCAACCGCATTTTCTAGCGCACAACAATCAGTCTGCACAAACTTGAGTTCGCTAGACAATATCTTGCTAATATTGCCTTTGACTTCCAACTCACACTCTGCATTGAAGGACGAATCAAGCATTTGCTCGGTATGCAGAAGCGACACGTCTTCCGTCTTACAGTAGATATTATCTTGCGTTTTGGACACGACACAATGATTCTGCTTTGAGTATTGAATGATATTGGCAGACGTGTTGGCTTTGACTACAAAATCACCACCTTCCACACTCGTGAGTGTGCTAGTGACAATATCTCTAGCATAAAGTGTTCCGCCGTCTACAATCTGTGCATCATTGAAAGAGTGCGAAAACGTTGTACTACCGACTGCTGTCACATATACGCCCACCTTGTCTAAAAAGACTATACGTGTGGTCAGTTTGCCTGAAAATACGGCTTTTTTATCTAAAATATCAAACTTGGTGTCACTGACAAAGGTTTCGCTAGACAAAACTCTATCTACTTCCACTCCATCTTCTATCTGCAAAGAATAGTTGGTGTCAAAGTCCACTCTGCCAAGGTCTTGCACCGAACTAACTACCACGCATTCTGTTTTGTTTTCTTCCATAAATCCTCCA
>JBKSMV010000023.1:0-10019 GCA_046881985.1 Clostridia bacterium | reverse complement strand
CAAGAGAAAGTTCGCCTTCCCTATAATAACCCTACTAGTATGGTCGCTATTGGCTTCATGTTATCTACAATTCTTACAATATAATTTATGGATTATATTCATACTTGGCATTCCTGCTCAAGTAGTTATCATGCTCTGGTCTACGCTCAAGCCACGTAAACATAAGCACAAAGAGCCTATACAAATTGATGATAATGAAAAAACGGAGTAATCCGTTTTTTTTGTGTCTTGATTCATTTTTTGTTGATATAGTTTGACATAAAAAGGCAGATATTGTAGTATATAAATATATACAAGGAGGAATTATGGCAAAGTCTTCTCACGATTATTTTGGTCTTAGTAGAATTGTTAGCCTTATCTTGGCTATCATTCCTATCACTTCTTTCATCTGTGGTGCTATCACAAGAATTCAAGAAGGAAAAATCGTGGCTGGTATTCTACGCATAGTTTTGGGCTGGAATATCATTTGGATTGTTGACCTAGTGTTGATGATCATGAATGGTAAGATCTGGCGTCTATTGAATATCTAGTCACCATAAAAAAATACACGCATTATGCGTGTTTTTTTTACTACAATTAAACCCAAGTTATATAAAAAAACTAGCCTATGGCTAGTCTTTTTTTAGTCTTTACCTACTTTCTTGATGCTGAGTCCAATACGTTTTTTGTCTAGGTCTACGCTGATAACTTTGACTTTGACTATCTGTCCTACTGACAGCTCTTCACTTGGGTGCTTGATAAAGCGGTCACAGATTTCGCTGATATGCACAAGTCCGTCTTGGTGTACACCAATATCTACGAATGCACCAAAGTCGATGACATTTCGCACAGTGCCGTCTAGTTCCATGCCGACAGTTAGGTCTTCCATAGACATAATGTCACTACGAAGCATTGGTGGTGGCAACTCATCACGGATATCACGACCTGGTTTCAATAGCTCTTTGATATTGTCTTGAAGTGTTGGTATACCTATGCCACAATGTTCGGCTACCTTCTCGATTCCTTTTTGCTCAACGAGTGCTGGTAGACTGGCAATGCGGTTTTCCTTGACGTCTTCTTCTGTAAAGTTAAATAATGCCAGCAACTTCTCTACTGCGCTATAACTCTCTGGGTGGACTGCGGTATTGTCCAAGATATGTTCGCCATCACGAATGCGTAAGAATCCTGCACATTGCTCAAAAGCTTTGTTGCCTAGTTTTGGCACTTTGAGAAGTTCTTGCCTGCTCTCGAATGCACCATTGTCGGCACGATAGTTGACGATATTTTTAGCAATGCCAGCATTGAGTCCTGACACTTGCTCAAGTAGTTTATAACTTGCAGTATTTAGATCTACGCCTACTGAGTTTACGCAGTCTTCTACTACTCCGTCTAGCACTTCGGTCAATCTCTTTTGTGGCATGTCGTGTTGGTATTGTCCTACACCGATTGCCTTGACGTCAATCTTGATAAGTTCGGCAAGCGGGTCTTGTAGACGTCTAGCGATGCTTACAGCACTACGTTGTGTCACGTCAAATGTTGGGAACTCTTCTTGTCCGAGTTTTGATGCGCTATAAACTGATGCGCCCGCTTCGTTGACAACCATGTATTCCACTTTGTTTGGAATTTTTTTGAGTAGGTTGCTTACGAAGATTTCACTCTCTTTGCTTGCTGTACCATTACCAATAGATATGGCTTGTACACCATATTTTCTAATGAGTGCAGAGATGACTTCTTCACTCTTCTCAATGTCGTTGTGTGGTGGGGTTGGGTAAATAACGGTGGTAGTGATTACATTGCCATGGCGGTCAATGACTGCCACTTTACAACCAGTACGATATGCTGGGTCAAGGCCAAGTATAACCTTATTTTTGAGTGGTGGTTGCATAAGTAGTGGCTTTAGGTTAACTTCAAACATTTTGATAGCTTGCTCACTAGCCACGTCTGTCAATGAGTTTCGAAGTTCTCTTGCAAGTGATGGTTGTAGTAGACGCTCAAAGCTATCTAGTATAGTGTTTTTCAAAAAGTCTGGATTTGGGCAGTTTTTCTTAATATATGCCTTTTCGATACGTTCCAAGCACTTTGGCTCGTTCATTTCCACTTCAACTTTTAGACACTCTTCGTTCTCACCACGATTGATAGCCAATACTCTATGGCTTGGCATTTTGTTGGCTTGCTCACGATAGTTGTCGTACATTCCATAGGTATCTGCACCTTCTTTGTCTTTGACAAGTGTAGCAGTCACGAATGATGACTTGGCGATAAACTCACGTAGTACTTTACGTAGTTCGGCATCATCACTGATTTTCTCTGCAATGATATCACTAGCACCAGCAAGCGCTTCTTCCACCGAGTTAACTTTCTTCTCTTCGTTGATAAATGGAAGTGCCAACTCTTCTAGCGGTGTAGTATCTTTTTGTTCCAAAATGATGTCCGCCAATGGTTGCAAGCCTTTAGCCACAGCCATAGTCGCTCTGGTTTGACGCTTTGGCTTGAACGGACGATAGATATCTTCCAATTCTACCATTGTATTGGCAGCGTCTAGACTCGCCATAATCTCTGGAGTCATCTTTTCTTGTTCGGTAATGATTTTGATGATTTGGTTTTTACGCTCTTCAAAGTTGCGTAGATAATTCAACCTGTCGCTAAAATTACGTAGCAATACGTCGTCCGCACTACCAGTCATCTCTTTACGATAACGGCTGATGAATGGGATTGTATTGCCTTCGTCTAGTAGGTCGATAATATTTTTTGAATGTGTGGGAGTAATATTAAACTCCGCTGAAAGTATTTGTATAAAGTCCATAATTTCCTCGCCCTTTTATTGTACACGAAATCGCACTTTTTGGCAAACGAAAACCGCTCTATTACTTGACTTACGCCCCACTAGCGTGATATAGTGTAGGTAGATTACAAGGAGAATTACTATGGAATTATCTGATATACAATTATCAAACATGATAGACGAAATGCAAACTCTTGGCAGTCGTTTACGTAGCAATACTGATGCCCTAGAAATGAAGGCTTCACAAGACCGAGGATTAAAAGATGGTTTGGAAGAGTTCAATTTTCATATTAAAAATCAAAATCGAGAGATTTCTAAACTTACAGAAGAGATAAAAACAATCACGGATGCTATAATAGAAATTAATAATGCTTCATCATATCAAAATTTCACAAACTCATTGATTCAACTATCTATTGCTCAAAAACTAGGAACTCTTACGCCTGACTTATGCAAAAAATTGACTGTAGATTGTTATAACAATAACAAAGATTGTTTTCAATATTGGTCACAATCTCAACGCGAAAATGCCTCTGCTTTAATTAAGCAAATAGGTGCACAAAACGAGGTTTTGTCTGCAAAAGAAGAAACTACTCGTCAATAAAATAAAGAGCCCAATGACTTTTGACTACATTGAATTTATATGCTAAATTATTTTGAATAAATGGAGGAGATATTTATGCCAATTCATAAAAATGTATATAAAAGAGAATATGAAAACCTAACTGTAGAAGAGTTAGAAGAAATTTATAAAGAAATTGAGCAAGAATATCAGTTTAACTCAAAAGAAAGTCAAATTGAATATATCTTTTCTGAATACTTAAAAACCAAATCACTAATTCCTACCTATAGTGGTGAAAAATATGCAGTAGAAGAACTGTTGAAAGAAAAAACGGGTAAAGATTATACTCTTCAACAACAAATATTTAATCTTACATTAGAAGATTATATCGACTATTTATCAAGTCAAAAAAACTTTATCTTTGATAAAGACACTCTAACTTTATTCTTTAACAAACTTGAAGGTACACCTAATGACGATAAGATTGATTTCTTAATATTGTTAGTTTTAAGCAACAATTTTTATGCTTTTATGAAAGAATTAAGTTTTACTAACGAGTTTATGTCCTTATATGCTAAATACACGGACATTTGTGAAGAGTTTTACTATGAAAATGCTTTGGATACTTAAGTAACTAAAAAAACTTTATTTGATAAAAATAAAGTTTTTTAATTATATCCTCTTAAAATAACATTTTGTATGTATTGTTTTAGTATTTCGGCGAAGCGTAAGGCTGTAGTTTTATCTATGACTGTTAGTCCTGCTTGAATATTAGCACCCTTATCGTCAAAGTGCTGTAAGAAAAGGTGCTTTGCACCAGTCAGCCACTCGGCTATCTCTTGCATATCTTGTGCGGTGTGATGACCCGCTACCAGCGTCGTCCTAAACTCATAATCTATACCACAAGACATAATGTATTCCACACTTTTCTCTATATTGTGGATTGTGAGATTGTTTACACCTGCCGTAAGTGGATATTTCGTCTTAGAGTTCTTAATATCCATGGCGATATAGTCTATTAAATCATTTTGCACTAGGTATTTTATCATATCTGGATTAGTGCCATTTGTGTCTAGTTTGACCAAGAAGCCCATATCCTTTACCTTACGGATAAAGTCTGGCAAAGTATTATACATTGTCGGCTCACCACCAGAGATAACCACTGCGTCAAGGACTTTTTTCCTGCTCTCTAAATAGGTAAAAATATCTTCTTCCTTGATATGCTGATATTCATGACTCCTTAATACCAACTCACTATTATGGCAGAATGGACACATAAAATTGCACCCGCCCACAAAAAGTGAGCAAGCGATTTTGCCTTCGTAGTCTACAAGACTAACATTTTCCATTCCGATAAATATGCTATCCATAATTATATTTTAGCATAAAACCATATTAAAGTGAAACAAAAAAGAGAGCTTTGGCTCTCTTAATTTTATATAATAAAGTTGATGCAACGACCCTTGACGAAAATTACCTTTTTAGGTGCAGTCAAGTCGTATTTTTGCATTGTCTCGTTGTCTTTGAGCATGGCGATTATGTCGTCTTGAGTTGCTTCGTTAGGCACACGAACAATGGTCTTCATTTTGCCTAGTACTTGCACGACTATTTCGTAGTCATTCTCTACAAGCTTACTCTCATCAACCTTTGGCCAGTTGGACAATGAGATGGAAGTATTGTTGCCTAGTCTATTCCACAACTCTTCTGTGATGAATGGGCAAACTGGGTTAAGCAGTTGCAAAAGTCCTTGTGCATATGCCTTTGGAAGAGTGTTTTGCTTCTCTGCAGCATTTAAGAATATCATCATTTGACTGATAGCGGTATTGTAAGCCATCTTTTCGAAGTCTTCGGTCACCTTTTTGACGGTTTCGTTGTAGATTTTGTCTAGTGCAGGATTTTCTTTGTCCACAATCTTTCCACTCTCGGTGTATAGGTGCCAGATTCTGTCCAAGAACTTACGCATTGCCACCACACCCTTGTCGTCCCAAGGTTTGGTTGCAGTGATAGGTCCCATAAACATCTCAAAGAGTCTCAATGAGTCCGCACCATACTCTCTCACCACGTCATCTGGGTTGACAACGTTGCCACGAGATTTGCTCATCTTTTCACCATTTGAGCCAAGTATCATGCCTGGGTGAAGCAGACGTTTGAATGGTTCTTTGACTGGCACTAGGCCTTTGTCAAAGAGATAGTTATTCCAAAATCTTGAATATAACAAGTGTCCCACAGCGTGCTCTGAGCCACCTACATACAAGTCTACTGGCAACCAGTGTTTCATGAGTTCGTAGTTGGCGAACTCTTTATCATTTTGGTTATCAATATATCTCAAGAAATACCATGATGAGCCTGCTGCTCCTGGCATAGTGTTGAGTTCTCTAGTGCCCCATTGTCCGTTGATATTGACACGTTTCCAGTCATCACTTGCATTGTCAAGTGGTGCTTTGCCGTTTTTGCCTTTGTAGTCTGGAAGTGTAGGCAAATCTAGTGGAAGATTGTCTTCAGAAAGAAGTATTATCTCGCCATTGTCCATATTGACAATAGGTACTGGCTCGCCCCAATAACGTTGTCTAGCGAATATCCATTCACGTAGACGATATGTGGTAGCCTTTTTGCCAAGGCCACGCTCAGATAGCCAGTCGGTAATCTTGTCGATTGCATCAGTCTTGTTTAGACCATTTAAGAAGCCAGAGTTGATATGCACACCGTCGCCGGTGTAAGCCTTTTCGCTAATATCTCCGCCGTCAATGACTTGAATAATGTCAATATTAAACTTCTTGGCGAAGTCATAGTCTCTGTCATCATGTGCTGGCACTGCCATAATAGCGCCCGTACCATAACTTGCTAATACATAGTCGCTAATGTAGATAGGTATTTGTTTGTCGTTGACAGGATTGATAGCATATGCACCGATAAATACACCAGTCTTGTCTTTGGCAAGGTCGGTACGTTCCAAATCGCTCTTCTTTGCACACTCTCTTATGTATGCGTCTACTTCTGCCTTCTTATCTGCTGTTGTAATCTTCTCAACAAGTGCGTGCTCTGGTGCCATTACACAATAGGTTGCACCAAACAATGTGTCTGCACGTGTAGTAAATACTGTAAACTTCTCATTTGTGCCAGCCACCTTAAAGTCTACATATGCACCATTGCTCTTGCCTATCCAGTTGCGTTGCATTTCTTTGGTGCTTTCTGGCCAGTCAATCTCGTCAAGACCAGCAAGCAACTTCTCTGCATATGCAGGTATATTCATCACAAGTTGGCGCATATTTTTCTTGACTACTGGGAAGCCACCACGTTCGCTCTTGCCGTCTATTACTTCGTCGTTTGAGAGCACTGTACCCAACTCTTCACACCAGTTGACAGGCATATCCTTGTAGTAAGCATAGCCGTCTTTGTATAGTTGCATAAATATCCATTGTGTCCAGCGGTAAAAGTCTGACTCGCAAGTAGACAATGTCTTGTCCCAGTCATAGTCAAAGCCAAGCATTTTGAGTTGGCGAGTGAAGTTGGCTACGTTGTTGCGAGTGAATGTGCCAGGATGATTACCTGTATTGATAGCGTATTGTTCGCTAGGTAGACCGAATGAGTCAAAGCCCATTGGGTGCAAAACGTTGTAGCCTTGCATACGTTTCATACGGCTCAAAATGTCCGTAGCAGTATACCCTTCTGGGTGACCTACGTGTAGGCCTTGTCCGCTTGGATATGGAAACATATCCAATACATAATATTTAGGTCGGGAAAAGTCTGTAATGTCTGTCTTGAATGTGTGATTGTCTTCCCAATATTTAGCCCATTTGGCTTCTATTTCTTTATGATTGTACATACTTACCTTCTTAATTCTTTTCTATAGTATATCCATCTTTAGTGTCGGTGATGGTATACCCTTTTGCTGTAATTTCTGCTCTGAGTGAGTCGGCTGTTGCCCAGTCTTTATTCTTTTTAGCAGATAGTCTTTTCTCTGCCAAATCTTTGATTTCACTAGGGATTTGTGGTTCGTCAGCCTCTTTTACTACGCTAGTAAATCTGAAGCCTAACACCTTCTCGCAGAGTTCTCTCACTAGATAGTCTAGACCTACCAAATAGTCATGATTTGTCATGAGTGATAGTGCACGTTGTGAGTTGTCGTTGACATCAATGAGAGCTTTGTTGATGGTCTTGGTGAGTTTCAACACCACACTCATAGCCACGGTAGTATTGAAGTCGTCGTCCATAGCAGATACAAACTCGTCGTAGATGTCTTGTAGTCCAGAGTTGGTTTGCAAACTTGCTCTGCTAGACTTATCGTCGTAAATGTCTTCTTTGAGTGTAGCACGTAGTGTGGTGACAGCTGTATTTAGTTTGTCGTATTGGTCACGTGCTAGGGCAAGACCTTTTTCATTGAAGTCTACCGGTGCTCTGTAGTGGAATGAGAGTATAAACCAACGGATTACCATTGGGTCGTATTTTTTGAATATGTCTTCTAGTGTGATAAAGTTGCCTAAAGATTTACCCATCTTGGTACCATTGACTGTGAGCATATTGTTGTGCATGAAGAATCTCACAAACTGGCAACCATTGGCGCACTCGCTTTGAGCAATTTCGCTCTCGTGATGTGGGAACATATTGTCCATACCACCGCCGTGAATGTCGATAGTGTCGCCTAGGAACTTTTTGCTCATGGTAGAGCATTCAATATGCCAACCTGGGAAACCCACTCCCCAAGGTGAGCGCCATTTCATGAGATGCTCTGGCTCGGCATGTTTCCACAAAGCAAAATCTTCTGGTGAACGTTTGTCGTCCGCCACTTCGATACGTGTGCCAGAAACGGTGTTGTCAAGAGTACGATTGCTAAGTTTGCCGTAGTCTTTGTCGGCTTTGACGTCAAAATACACATTGCCAAGAGGTGTCACATATGCATAGCCATTGTCAATGAGTGTCTGTATCATGTCTTGCATTTCCATAATAAATGCTGTCGCACGGCAACTGATGGTTGGACGAAGCACATTCAATGCACTCATGGTGTCAAAATATTGGCATTCATATTTATAAGCAATGGCGTATGGATCGATATTCTCTTTGACCGCTTGACGTTGGATTTTATCTTCGCCTTCGTCGCCGTCGCCCACGAGATGTCCTACGTCTGTGATATTTTGAATATATTTCACATTGTAGCCCTTAAAGGTCAAATATCTATGCACTACGTCAAAATTGACATACGTTCTGCCATGACCCAAATGTGTTGGTCCATAAACTGTAGGTCCGCACACATACATTCCCACTCTACCTTCTACGAGTGGTACAAACTCTTCTTTTTGTCTAGTTAATGAATTGTATATTTTCATAAAGATTCCCTTTCGCTAATTTTACTTCATTTCTTTATATATGTCAAGAATAATGCGATTGGCACTGGCATTTTTTATGTGTTGTGCATAGTATGAATTGAGTGTTACTCCCCACTCGACTAATGCTGAATATATACGCAAAAAGTTTGCAGGGCTTTTTGCGAAATACAAGTTAGGAGGAAAAAATGTGTTTTTCTTGTATGAATAATTCTTGCGGCTGCAATAGATGCAATCAAGTTAGATGTTGCAGCAACACAATCATCAACACACGTTGTTCGACTGGCCCTACCGGTCCAACTGGTGCGACTGGTGCAGTCGGTCCACAAGGTCCTATCGGTCCGCAAGGCCCTATCGGTACAACCGGTCCTACTGGGGCTATTGGCCCGCAAGGCTTAATCGGTCCTACAGGTGCTACAGGTAATACAGGAGCGACTGGTGCTCAAGGTGCTGTTGGCCCTACTGGTCCTACTGGAGCAATCGGTCCTGCTGGTGCTGTTGGTCCTACTGGAGCAACGGGTGCTACTGGCGCAACTGGACCTACCGGAGTCCAAGGTCCACAAGGTCCGCAAGGTGTAATTGGCCCTGTCGGCCCTACAGGCCCTACAGGTGCGACCGGAGCTCAAGGTGTTGTTGGTCCTACTGGCCCTACTGGAGCCACAGGTCCTACCGGTCCAACTGGGGCTGACGGAGCAATTGGTCCTATCGGGCCTACTGGACCTACGGGGGCAACAGGACCTACTGGTGCTACCGGAGCAACGGGTGCGACTGGTCCTACTGGCCCAACTGGTGCAACGGGTCCTGCCGCAATATTAGAAGTCAATAGTTATACCAATGTTTCTACAGAGGCAATCGAATCGGGTGGAACAATAGCACTCAATGATGATATCATCACATCTACAAGCATCACTCACGCAGCAGGAAGTCCAACTCTTACACTAGATGCAGGTAATTATTGGATAACAATCCAAACAACTGCTTTATCTGATTCTACTGGTGATATGCAGATTACACTCTTCCAAAATGGTGTCGCCGTACCAAAGACAGTGTCTACCATAGACAACCCTAGTGCCAATACAGAAAGTATTATCTCCAATAGTTTCTTGTTGCAAATAGCAACTGACGGCTCTACTATCACTCTTCAAAATACTGGCCCAAATGCGACAACATTTTCGCCACTCAATCTAGTAGTGACAAGGCTAGGCACTTTATAAAAAAGAAAACTCCTTTCGGGGAGTTTTGAGATGACAAATGGATGCGAGGAAACGCGTCCTCGTATCTTTGGTCATTCCAAATGAAAATTTTAGGAAGGGGCAAATAACGTGAAAAAGACAAAACAGGCGTATCTCCACAGTTTACTCGCGCTGCTTGTCTGTAT
>JBKSMV010000022.1:0-6919 GCA_046881985.1 Clostridia bacterium | reverse complement strand
AATCAATACAAAGCCAATACAAAAGACAATTAAAAGATACTTTATCGTCTCTTTATTCTCTTTTTTACAGCATAGTCTTAAAACGGGTGTTAGTGCCAATACTATTATATAATCAAACATGAACCATAAATGATATTTGTAATTTGCAAAATTAGGTGTTTGATTGTAAATAATAAAGTCTGATAAAAAATAAATAGATATCCAAATAGTTGTTATGATAACAAAACGTATGATTTTTTTTAATATTTTATGTATCGAACAATCTTTGTTTTCGTCCAGATATAGGGCTCCGCTCATGAGAAAGAAAATAGGAACAGCTGTACGAGATAAAGCATTAAAAAATGTTGAGCCAATCCATTGATACGTATTTTGGTCAAAAATGTAAAAAAACTGAGCGCAAACATGTATTGAGACAACCAAGAACGAACCCAATACTCTGAGATATTGAAAATATTTTACAGTATTGTCGTGTGTTGGTATTTTTTCTTTTGTAGTTAATTCGGTCATTTTATTTCCTTAAAAGACAATCCGTTTTTTTGCAACTAATATAGTGGTTATACGTGTATGATTATTTGTATTAATGATATTTGTCGTACATAATACTGAAAAACTATTTCTTTTTTGTAGTAGGTTTTTTAGTTTTTTGTTGCTTATGATATGCCACAATAGTGTCTAGTGCCATGATAATCATTTTGTCTACACCCAATGCACGCTCTTCGGCTGTCATTTCTCCCTTTTTGCCATTGACAAAGTCTGTCACCGTGCAGAGTGAGAGTGCGTTGCATTTGTACTTATTCGCCAATGCATACAATATTGCTGTTTCCATCTCCACTACTCCACATTGGTTTCGGATTTGTGGATAATAATTTTTTGGCGAATAGAAAAGGTCGCTGGTGAAGAATGTGATTTCTTTGATATTTGCCTTGGCTTGTGCTAGTTTTAGTAGAGCCGGACTACAATCGGTGTTGGTCGCTTTGAGATTGTCCAAAATATTACTCTCTGTGAGAGCATTCTTTGCCACTACTATATCGCCTAGTGTTAGGCTTTTGTCTATCGCTCCGCAAGTACCTACGCGTACAAGTGTGGTCACTCCAAAATCTTTCATCAGTTCGGTCGCATAGATTGCCATTGACGGCTGTCCCATGCCGTGTGGCATTAGGCTGATTTTGACACCTTTGTATTTACCTGTGTAAGCAGTTTTGCCCCGAACGGACGCAATCTCTACCGCATCTTTGAGTATGTCTTGGGCAATATGGTTGATTCTATTTGGGTCACCAGCAATAAGTGTGTATGGACTGAAAGCCCCTTCATGTGCCACAATGTGTGGTGTACGTATTATCTTCTTCATATCTATAGTATATACAATTCAAAAATAAAAAACAAATATTTTCAAGCCTTTGTTTTATCTTTATTCTTTGTTTGTATTTTTAATGCAATATCTAGAAAAAAGACGACCATATAAGTCGTCTTTTACACTCTCAATATATTGAATATGATATTGAAGATAAAGCCTTTGACATTCTCGCCCTTTTTGACGACGTAGTCCACTTTGCCTATTACATTGTCTCGTGAGATAGGACCATAACGACTGCAGTCCGAACTCTCTTCCCTGTTGTCGCCCAGCAAATATACATAGTTGTCCGGTATGACAAGATACCCTTCTGCATCTATCTCAAAATTATTGGTCAAGGCATTGTCTTCTAGAAATAGTGTCCATTCCAAATAAGCCATGCTCTGCCCACCGCTGACGTATGGTTCGACCACTTTTTCGCCATTAACGTAGAGATATATCTCGGTTGCACTAACTTTTACGAACTTAACTCTATCACCTTCACCTGCCACATAGCGCTTGATGACACTTACCTTAGCATTATCTATTCCCCATGGCACTTCTGCGACCAAAATATCGCCCTTGTCGCCCTGCAAAAACCTATTGACAAACGCCACGTCCCCTTCGTAAAACTTGGGTTGCATACTCGTACCAGACACTATAGTCTGTATGTAGAGTAGGTTAAACATAGATATCGCAACGATAACGAATGTGACGATTGTCAACAAAACATAGCCCACGCCCTTAATGATGCGTTGACTATTGCCACGTTGTGTGTTGTGTGCAACTTCACTCATTCGCTTTACAATCCTGCCCTTATGTAATATAATATATCCGTCAATATGTAGATATTATACTACAATTCTAGCAGTTATGCAAGTTATATGCGAGTGTAGCTCAATTGTATAGAGCATCGGTCTTCGGAACCGAGGGTTGGGGGTTAGACTCCCTCCACTCGCACCACTCAACAAAAGGGGTATATTATGAACGAAACAAAAAGACTAAGAGCCAGAGCCATCATATTGCATGGCGACAAGTTGCTCTCTATGTACAGAGAAAGAGATGGTCGTGTATTTTACACTTTCCCGGGTGGCGGTGCTGAAGGCAACGAAACTGGCGAAGAGTGTGTGGTGAGAGAAGTGTATGAAGAGTTGGGCATCAATGTCAAGCCTATCAAGTTGGCATATGTGTACGAAAATCAACTCAGCATTGAGCACTTTTATCTCTGCGAATGGACAAGCGGTGAATTTGGCACAGGCAATGGCGAAGAATACCAGCCAGATAGAAACAAAGGCCTATACAGACCGACCATGATAAATATATCAGATATACCAAACCTACCACTTATGCCACCAGAAGTGGCAACCGCCTTTTGCCAAGACTACAAACAAAATGGTAGACAGCTCTGCAATGAAGTAAAGAATGTTTAGACTACCCTATTCAACACAAAGGATAATTTAATGAAAATAATATATATTCATCATGCTTTACGTCAAGTGGGCAACCCACCAAGCCAAAATGACAAAATCGAACCACTGGGAATCAAAGATGCAGAAAATACAGCGGAGTTGCTAAAATATATGGCTATTAAGTCCAAGTCTAATTTTAAGGCAATATATACATCTCCATACTATAGGTGTGCTCAAACTGCAGAGATTATCAACAAGTATATGCAACTTCCAATAATAGAAGACTCTCGTTTCAATGAGTTTAATAATGTATTTGAAGTCATCAAAAATGGGAAAAGTGTCACCAAAACAGAATCATGGCTGGATTGCCAATTAAGAATTAGAGAAGCAATTAAAGATATTGTCAGCAAATATGACGATAACGATGCTGTGATTTGTGTGACAAGCGGTGTAAATATTACAGCATTTATCAGTTTGGCATATAAAATCGAGCCAAGTGAAAGTTTGCCTTTCCCATGGGTGCCAAGTTGCTCGCCAATAGCATTTGATATTGACAAAAGTTATTTTTAGACCAACAAAAATAGGAGTAAATATGAATAAAGTTTGTTTAGTGACAGGAGCAAAAAAAGGTATCGGTTTAGCCGTCGCTCAAAAATTACTTGATATGGGATATCATATAATCATGACCGATTGCGACACTATCACCAAAGAGCTTGTAGATAAAATAAACAACAACTCAAAACTTGCTACATTTACAGCAGATATTAGTAAAGAATCAGATATGCTCAACTTGAAAAAGTTTATCATTGACACATATGGTCGCCTTGACCATCTTGTTTGCAATGCAGGCATAATTCCTTTGCCTTGTGGTATAGATGATATCACTGATGAAAATATAGACAGAACTATTGACGTTAATCTCAAAGGGACTTTTAGATGCTTGAGAATATTTGGCAATCTAATTAAAGAAACTTCTAACAATGGAAGTATCGTAAATCTCACTTCTGTTGATGGCATTATAGGTGAGCCTTTTGCGGTTATATACTCGGCGACAAAAGCAGGCATTATATCTCTCACAAAGTCTTTTGCTAGAGCTTTAGGTGATAAAGTTAGAGTTAATGCTGTAGCACCAGGATTAGTCGATACCCCACTAACCCAAAGTATCGGTAATGACCCTAGTTGGACAACTGATTACTCAATCATCAAGAGAGTTGGTAAGCCTGATGAGATTGCCAATGCTGTCGAGTTTTTGTTGAGCGACAAGGCTAGTTTTATCACAGGGCAAATCTTGGCTGTAGATGGCGGTTTTACTCTTAAATAATTTATATATCCTACTAAATATAAAATAGCCTTTTGCATGGGCTATTTTTTTCACTACTCACATATTGACTTTGAGCGATATTTTTGGTATACTCTACCCAACTAAATATGGGAGGGAAAACTAATGAAAATCACTATCAATGCTAGCACTCATGAGAACTATATTGCACCAAAAAGCGAGTTTGATAGCCTAAGCGGTCACGCAGCAGGCGTATGCTATATGCCAGAAAACTTTGAGAAGCTATTTAATGAGCCTATCGAAAAGACCATAAAGAGATGCGAAAGCACAAAATCTCGCCAACACCATAGCGTGTTTGGACACCCTTATATCACTTTGTCATTGGAAGACATACCTAAGGGCTTGGCTATGGTGCTAAATAACGAAGGCGCATACAACACTAGCGAAAAGTCTGCTAGATATACCAAAATGGTTTTGCAGGACAAAGAGCAAAAGTTGTACGACAAATGGCTCGACACATTCAAAACTCTTATCAAGGACGAATACCAAGCAAAATACCCACAAATCTTCACTGATGCCAAGATTGAGAAATTGGCTCAAGAGAATGCTAGATATCTAATCTCTGTTTTCACACCAACATCAATGGAATACACAGTTAGTTATCAACAACTCAACTATCTTGTGAGAATGATGCAGAATGAGATTACAAATCCTGACAGCAATACCTTCATGACAGCATTGAAGCCTGCTATGACAGACTTTTGCCATGCAGTCATCAACTCTACTCCATACTATGATAGCGAAATTGCTCGTGGTGTAGACAACAAAAATCGCAAACTTTCACTTATCGGCAGTGTAATTAAACC
Organism: Clostridia bacterium; assembly: GCA_046881985.1. Classification (GTDB taxonomy): domain Bacteria; phylum Bacillota; class Clostridia; order Christensenellales; family UBA1242; genus HGM11372. Next base: position 2,035 of record JBKSMV010000022.1, on the reverse strand, counting down.
TGAACAACACTTTGGCGACGTGTATTCAGTGAGTTATCAAGGCACATTCGCCCAACTTGCCCAAGCTCAACGTCATAGAACTATTGACTATAGCATGACACTACTAGACGAACCAAAGTTTTATGTGCCACCTATCATTAGAGATAGTGCAGAATTGACTCGTGAGTGGCAAGCCGACTGCGAAAAACAATCTTCCGTATTCCCACAAGGCATGCTTATCAATATCAATGAGTTCGGCAGACTTGACTGGTTCGTGCAGAAGATGAAAGAGCGTAAATGCACTTTTGCCCAACTAGAAATCAATCAACAGACCAACGAAATCTTGAAACAATACGTCAACGCATTGCAAGCCAAAGGTCACCCTAGAGCAGAAGAATTGGCTCAATACACAAAAGGCTCTAGATGTACATTCCCAGACTACAAATGCCCTAGCCCTTGCGGATTTAGAGACGGCATTGACGAAACAAGAAAGATATAGTACAACAAAAAAATCTACTAGACGTCTAGTAGATTTTTATTTACTAAATTAGATTACTCTGCAACTACTGTGTAAATAGTCTTACCACTTTGAACATCAGTTGTAGTAGTGTAGCCGTCTACCAAATAGTCAGTATTAGCACCTTCACTCAAGTTGTTGTCTGGGTTGAAGTTTGCGAATTGACCACCAGAGATTACTACATTTGCAGTGTCTGCTTCATAGTTGTCATCATAGCAGTTAATAGTGAAGCGCTCGTCGTGAGTCTTTTGGTCTAGTTGTTGAATAGCGAATTGACCGCCACGAATGTCTAGACTGCCTTCGTATACATAGATAGCGGAAACATTGCCCAAATATTGACCATCGATAATAGTCAACTTACCGCCTTCTCTTACGTCAATAGCATAGCAGTCGTTCTCCTTTGCATATAGACCGCCATTTTTGATAGTTAGGTTGCCACCTTGCACTGACAAGAGTGACCACTTATCGTTCACGTTGTCCCAGATGTCTGTAGTATTACTGATAACATGTTCGCCTAGGTCGATAGTCAACTTCTTGGTGATATCTACTTGCTCATCGAGTACAACGTCTTCTGACAACAAGATAGTGTCACCAGAATTGGCTTGGCTCACTGCCATCTCAAAAGTTGTTTCTCCGCCAACAGTGATAGTCTTTGGTGCTTCGTCACAAGCGCTAAGCATGATAGCGCATAGTATAATACTTTTGATATTTTTTTACCAACGATTTTAAGGTGTTTTTGTAAAAAATATATTTTTCTACAATTTATTTATTAATATATATTTTTTATTTTTCCATAATAAATTATTATTTAATTAATTATTTATTTTATAAATACATATTATAACTATATTTCAATATTTATAATTATTTTTTCATATTAAGATTGATAAAAACTAATATTTATTCTTTGTACATACTGCCGTTGCTAAATATTAGGGTTAGTCCCACGATTACAGCCACTACTGATAGGATTAACAATACCAAAGATATCCAACCGATAGGCTTCTTGTTTAGCTTCATTTGCTTGATAACAAGGTTTAATGCCAAAGGCAATAATACGAGTGAATACAACACCATATATCCGCCGAGAATAATCTTAAAGATATTGAAGATAAACGCATTCACAAAGCCGTCCACTCCCCACCAAATGAGAGCGATACCGCCTAGCGACAACACGGCAAAGCTAATTATATACACCAATGCACGCTTACCAAATGCAGTAGTGGTCTTGCGGATATTTTCGTCCTTTTTGGCATTGTTGTATGCGATACGAGCATTGACCGCCAAACTGATTAAACTAAAAGCGTTCCAAAACTTAAACTTCATAACTCCCCCTAAAACTCTCCACTCAAAATAATATCTTCTGTGTTTCTTATCTTTCTAGTATGGTCTGCTCTTTGCAATGCTTTTGCATGAGCGATAAAATCGTCTTGCTCTTCTTGAGAGAAAGTCTTAAACACTTTCTTGGCATTGACTTTTTCCATAATCAATGCAGCTGCAAACACTCCGAATATAATAGCCAAAACTCCTGCTATGCCC
>JBKSMV010000021.1:0-5057 GCA_046881985.1 Clostridia bacterium | reverse complement strand
CTACGTGGCAAAATGGACCAAATGCCAGACGTGTTGAGAAGCATTATTGCCGAACTCACCACCAAGCCCAAGAAGCCGCGTGACCCAAGGGAACGTAGGGACTACATTTACAGATAAAAAAAGACTTATGAAAAGTCTTTTTTTTTGTGTCTTATTCTTGTTCTTCTTCCTTTTCAGGAATGTCAGCATCTCTATATACACCGACGAAGTCTACAACGTTTTGACCTTCATCATCTTGAGCATCTAGGTTGACTCTATAGGTGTAAGTGCTTGTGCCATTGTCGTTGGTATTCTCTAGCATCATAAATACATAGTTGACAGAGCCATTGTGGTTGGCATGAATGTCGATATGGTCAAGGTCAAATGTCGCTTTCATGTCGCCAGCATAAATTGTGGTCGCACTAGCATTAGAGTTGAGTTTGTTTTTGATATTGAGTGAGTAAAGTTTGGTCGCATTGCTGTCAGTGTAGTATATTGTGCCGTCTACCACGTCAACGATAGTAGTAGAGCCTTCGATAAGCGTCTGTTCGTCGTTGGCAGGTTGTCCGTCTTGTAGGAAATAGACGTTGTTATTACGTACTACTACTAAGCCGACAAGACCATTAGGTGTGCTGTCTGATACGTAATATACTGGTGTGTAGTCATGGCTAGTCACACGAGTAAAGTCTGCACTTGTGATTTGAGTCTCTGCATGAAGTGTAGTGAGTGAAACTTTTCTAGTATAGTTGTCATTGATTGTAGCATATAGATATCTGTCTGTGACTGCCTTGATAGTAGTGGTGTCACCGAGCATATATTCAATGTCACTCTTATTAGTCTTGGCATTGTAGCGAATGAGTTTGTTGCCACTATCTATAGACTTGCTTTCGTCTTCAGTTAGATTCGCAGTGTAGTAAATGTTTTGATATGCACTAGTGTCAGCCATTGGGTCGCCAATAACTTCTGGGAAGCCAACACTTGTCACGTCTGTTGATATTGTGTTGGTGTCGACACTCTTACCAATAGTGGTACGTTTGAGAGTATTGTTTTCATAAGTCATTAGGTTGACTTTTGCGCCGTCATAATAGTAAGCATATTGCACGGTAGAAGTGTCGCTAGTGAGTAGCACTTCTTGGTCGGAGCCGTCAAGTTTGATACGACAGAAACGAATCAAGTCGCTAGCAACCTTTGTGCCGTCATCGTTAAGATTGGTGCAAGGGGTGTTGTAGTAGAGATAGTTGCCGAATATGTGCAAGTCAGTATTCTCATAACCTACAAGGCTACCAACAAGACGTTTGACATATTTGATAGTGCCGTCATCATTGAGTAGGACATTGCCACTCTCGTCAAGTTTGGCTACATACAATCCGCCATTGATATAGTTGGCATCTTTACGATTGTCAGTATTGATGACGCTATAACCTTGATAACCATTGGCGAAGTAAATGTATTCGCCCTTTTGTACAGACATACCGCCATTACCAATGATAGTAGCACTAGAAGATGGTGCTTCGATATTACCGCCACCACAGGCCACCATGGTAATAGACATAACGCACATGATGAGTGCAATAAGAACTTTTTTGAGCATATTATTTTTCACAGTAATTCTCCAGTCATAAGTAAGTATAGCCATAACCTACTTATTTTAACATTTTAGATATCAAGATAATAACAAACTAATGCAAAATTGTCAATTAAATACCAATATCTGCATATAAATAAAAGTACAACTATAGACATTTTACGACAAAACTAGGCAAAATCCTGCCTTGGTAATTATGCTAAAGTATAATAGTAAAACATTTTAGGAGAATATATGTCAAAGACTCTCTTGCTTTCACCAGAAGAAAACTCGCAAGTACACGCCAATATGCCTAGGGGAATACTTACCATTGACGGAAGTGTCAAGTTTTTGGTGGGGAAATTGAGAACATACAATCTCACTCTTTCGCCTAGTGAAGTGGTAGTAGGGATATATTACAAAGGTAAGGTATTACGTGCTTCGCTACGTGCGGTGGAACGTGGTGCTTATGCTTTCAATCTAGACGGCGACTTTAGAGATATGAGTGACATATATTTTGCATTTCTCGTAGGTCAGCAGGTGGTATTGTGTGGCGGAACGTATGGCGACAGCATTGTAGATATCAAGCAGATGCTATTTGAGAGTCAAAATCACACCCCAGCCAGCGAACTCGACTATGAAGAAGCGAGCGAAGAAGATGTCCGCAACTTCTTTATGAAAGAAGAGAATATTTCTAGGTTAGAAGGTGAAGAACTAATCCACAAAAAGAATACAAATGTGGATATCCATGCCATGCCATATATGGATAGTATAAATGTAGACACTTTTGGCGAGAGTGCGGTCTATCCTATCACCACACCAGTAGATAATGTCGCTATGAGTGAAGTGTCAACATCGACTGACAATGATATAGACACAGAGAGCGAGCCTGTCAATATAGGCATACTGCCAGAGCAAGAGCAGACGGCGGATAGTGAAATTAGTGACTTCTTTGACAATATCAATGCGCAACTAGACGAACTCATGCACAACTACCCAGCAGATGACGAACTCAATGCCATAGTGCCAGATGCCAAGTTTGTCCGTATCACAGACAATGAGAGTGGAGAAAACTATATCTTGGGCATCATCTACCAAGAAGGCGAGCCGAGATATCTTGCTTATGGCATACCTGGTACATACGACAGCGACCCACCGGAGCAGATGAAAGGTAAATGTCAATGGTTGCCTACTGACCTGACCGACCCTTTGAGCGATGGGTATTATATCATCTACCAAGACACTCAAACTGGCAATCTCGTCAATATTGACATTGTCTAATGTATAAATAGTTTCACTCTGCACATACTAGCATTGCTTAACAAGGAGGTATTATGAAGTTTAAGCCGGGTGAAACCTGCCCAAAAGATTGTCAATGCTCAATGTATGACAAGTCAGGCAGAAAAATCAATCAAGTAGAGTTGAAAAAGGGTGACACATTCCCACCTACACCAAATAGTGGGGACTATTACGAAGTGCAATAGAAAGAAGCGGAGTATTCCGCTTTTTTTGTGTCAAATTGATTGCCACTAGACGTATAAAGTGGTATAATATACAATATTTAGGAGTGACTAATATGTTGACTACAAGAGTACTAAACAAGACATATACTGACCATGCAGACAAAGTTGTGACTATCGGTGGTTGGGTGAGAACTATACGTGACAACAAAGGCATCGCATTTGTTGACCTTAATGACGGCGCATTCAAGGGTGTGCAGATAGTGTTGCAACCAGAGCTTGACAACTTTGCCGAAGTGGTGAAACTCAGCATTGGCTCATCTCTAGTGGTGACTGGACAAGTGAAACTTACACCAGGTGCACAACAACCATTCGAGATTGTGGCACAAAAAGTAGAGATTGTGGGCGAGTGTGCAGAAGATTACCCATTCCAACGTAAACAACGTGCTACTATGGAAACTCTTAGAGAGATACCAGAGCTTCGTGCCAGGACCAATACTTTCAATGCGGTATTCAATATTAGGTCCAAGGCCGCTTATGCTATACATAAGTTCTTCAATGAGAACGGCTTTGTATATCTCAACACACCTATCATCACAGGCAGTGACTGCGAAGGTGCTGGCGAGATGTTCCAAGTGACCACTCTAGACCTTGACAAAGTCGCCGATACAGGCAAAGTAGACTACAGCCGTGACTTCTTCGGCAAGAAAGTAGGTCTTACTGTGTCAGGACAACTCCAAGAAGAGTGCTTTACTCATGCTTTTGGTAGAACTTATACATTTGGTCCTACATTTAGAGCAGAAAACTCCAACACCACTCGCCATGCGGCAGAGTTCTGGATGATGGAACCAGAGATGTGCTTTACCGACCTGAAAGGGCTACTTGAGAATGAAGAAGCCATGCTCAAATACGTTATCAATTATGTACTAGACAACTGCGCAAACGAACTCAACTTCTTGAATAAGTTTGTAGACAAAGAATTGCTTGCTAGACTACACAATGTGGTAGAGAATGACTTCGTTAGACTCAGCTATACCGAAGCTATCGAATTACTCAAGAAGGCGGACGTCAAGTTTGAGTATCCTGTAGAATGGGGCACAGACTTGCAGAGCGAACACGAAAGATATATCACCGAGAAAGTGTACAAAAAGCCTGTATTCTTGTACAACTATCCAAAGGAAATCAAGGCATTCTATATGCGCCTAAACGAAGACGGCAAGACTGTTGCAGCAGCCGACCTTCTCGTGCCAGGAATAGGTGAACTCTGTGGCGGTAGTCAACGTGAAGAACGCTATGACAAACTTGTCGAGAGAATGAAAGAATGCGGAATGGTGCTAGAAGATTATAAATACTATACAGACATTCGTCGTTTTGGTACTACTATTCACAGCGGTTATGGCTTGGGCTTTGAGCGACTAGTGATGTACCTAACAGGTATGACCAACATTCGTGATGTCGAACTAATGCCTCGTACTGTAGGAGCGATCAAGTTTTAATGGAAATGGTTGCAATATTTGTAATACTAGCGCTTGTAATATTTTTGTGATAAAAAAAGTAGGTGTTAGTCTAACACTTTTGAAACTAGTGTAATAATTAAGAATTGGGATAATATGTTCCGATTCTTTTTTATGGCTACTTTATGCTGTGAAAGGTACTTGACAAGCAAAATTTGAAAACACAATATAAAAAGGCAGAGAAACGACAAACAAAGTGTGTAGGCACAAAAATCGTTTCTCTGTCTTAACTGGCAAAAAAGAAAAAACATTTCAGTGACTCTTGTCAAGTACACCATGGAATAAATTAGCCGACATATATACAGCAAAAAGCGAAAGTGTGTTACGTTCACAAACACTTTCGCTTTTTGTCTGCTTTAATTTAATTTATAGGCGTGTGCTTGTCTGTTCGAGCGAAGCGAGAACACTTGTATTAAGACAAGCACACGTCTAAGTGCCAAATGTCGTTGACATTTTGTTTGAGATATGATAAACTTATACATTATAAATATTAAGAGGTATGTATGTCAAAAAAACATGAAAGCATATTTGGTAAAGTAG
>JBKSMV010000020.1:0-4749 GCA_046881985.1 Clostridia bacterium | reverse complement strand
TAACTAATATAGAAATTATAGAAATAATAAATAAAGTAGTAGAAATAAGCATAATTACTGAAAAATTGTTAAAAGCTAAAATCATTTTATAAGTTTCTCCATACTTTGATTTAAGTTTTGAAATAATATGAGTAGAGTAGTTTTTACTTAGTGTTTTCTTTTATTTTTTAGTAAGGTTTGCAATTGCATTATTTACTAATTTTCTTTGGCTAGGCAAAATGAAAGTGTAAATAACGAAAAGTAGAGAAAAAATCCCAATATTCATATTAATAAAATCGATATTTAGCATTGGAATGGATTCTATTTGTTTGGTTGTTTGATATGCAAAAAGAAAACATACAAATATACAAATGATATTTATTGCAGACGTAATATCATTGTTCTTGTAATAATCTATAGTTGTTTGAAATATTCTAATCCTTTCTTTTTTTTCTTGGAAAGATAAAATAAAAAGAGCAGATATGTTTAATATCAGCATTGTATTGCTGATATCATTAAGAATTTTCATTGATCTTGCACTACAATATATACTTAGAATAAAGAATAAGACTACAAAAATGCAAGTTAACGCAAAGCACAATTGTAATTTTTTTAATTTGTTTATTTTTTTCATAGGTGGTGCTTCTGGGCAGACTCGAACTGCCGGCCTATTGATTACGAATCAATTGCTCTACCAACTGAGCCACAGAAGCATATTTATTATGTTAGCACAATGGCTGACTTTTGGCAATCATTTTGACACATATGGGTTTAATTGCACTACAATTTGGCAAGAAAAATGACGGATATTTTGATATTTATATTTGACAATGAAGAGTGTCCATTGTATAATCAACAAAAGGGGTTTTAACTATGCATTGCGACAAAGAGAGAAAGTGCGGAGCTTATAGAGCAGAAGGTTATGCTGCATGTAGAGATTGCGACGAAAATCAATATACAGCCAGTCGTGAAGAGAAACAACCTGTAATAGAGCCCACCAATAAGCCTGCCTTGGAGATAAGTGATACTCAACTTACACCGCCACCAGAGAAAGAAAAATATGTCAAAACTACTGAAGAGCAAGCATATGACGTAGTTAGACAATTGGTTTGTAATGCCTTTGATTGTGACGACAAAAGGGCATTTATTTCTGCATTTAAGGACGAAATCGCTAGAACTAAAGTTATCAAACGTATCAATGACCCAACTGCCAAGATGGACGCAAAAGAAGTGCTAGAAATATATAAGGCAGTCGCTATACGTTTTCCTAGACCTAAATATGACAAGGAGCAAACTTTTAATATTATCAAGGCAACACTAGAAGGTGTATTTGGTGATGGAGTGATTAATCAAAAGGTTATGTGGCCAGATTCTCTCAAACCTGGCGAAGTTTTGAGAGAAGGATTGGACGTGACATTTTTGAACGAATACTATGAGTTTGTCAATAGTTTACCTGTCTTGGAGCGCAAAAAATTAACCAATGGGCTCATTCACTTGTTATTTAAGTATATCTTGAGAAAGTCCGGCACGACTATTACACAAGCAGAGTATGATAGGGTTGTTGCAGAATGTAAGGCCTATTTTTCAGAGTATTATCAATTAAGGAAAAAGTATAATTCCAAGAAGATTCAGTCCAAGAAAGTGGCTGTCGCCATAAACGAAAGTTTGGCACATCAAGAGTTAGGACTGCCAACACTTCAAATAAGGGAGAAATAGAGATGAGTTTGACGATATTTATATTGCTGACTATCAATTTCGCATTGTTGTGCACAATGTTTTATTTGCAACGTAAGTTTCCGCACACATATGTAATGTGGACCATAATTATCACTTGCTTCCCATTGACAGGATTTATAGCTTATCTATTTATGGGACAAGGTTGTAGGTTTATCACAGCACGTAAATGTAGACGTAAGCAAGCCGAAGATAGTACATATATCGACTTTTACAATCAAGACTCCAATTTTTACTCAAATTATAAATTGCCAGCCAATGTTCCTACTTTAGCTAAATACAACTACAATCATGGTAAAGCACCATATACAACCAAAAACAAAATTGACACATTCGTAGACAATGATGCATTCTTTACCAAATTGTTGGCCGATATTGACAAGGCGGAAGACAGCATTCGTCTAGAAATCTATACTTTTAGAAATGACGAGTTTGGCAATAAAATGAGAGATATTCTCATAGCCAAGGCAAAAAGTGGTGTGGAAGTTAGCATACTTTATGACACACTAGGCTCTAGAAAGTCAAGCAAAATGTTTTTCAATGCTCTTACATTGGCAGGAGCGACTATTCGTAGATTCAATAGAAATCATTTTAAACTTTTGTGCTATAGTAATGCCTATCGCAATAGAAGGAATATGCTTATTCTAGACGGCAAGACAAGTTATGTCGGCTCAGCACAGATATCTGCCAATAGTAGAAATCTTAACAACAAGACCAAGCCTTGGCATGACAGCGTGATAAGGTTTGAAGGTGAAGTGGTGAACTACTGCACGACAAGATTTTATCAAGATTTCAATTTTGCTAGTGGCAAATATCACAAATTGCACTTGCAGCCAGTTGATGACACTATTGCCGCATCTTGTCCAATGCAAATTGCATTTGACGGCCCAGACGTTGCAGATTATGGCATAAATGAAGCGATTATCAAAGCTATCCATGAAGCCAAAGAAAGAATAAATATCGCTATCACTACATACATGCCGTCAAAATCTTTGGCCAATGCTATCAGGACTGCAATCAAGTCAGGCATTGAAGTTAACATTTTGGTCGGTAAACCAATCAACAAGTTTAAGTACAATATGAGTATGACCAATCTTACCAGACTTGTAGGCCTTGGTGCTAAAGTGTACGTATATGAAGGCACAATCCACGATAAACTTGTGCTAATAGACAACTTTGTAGGTTGTGTGGGTAATGTAGACTTTGATTGCAATGCAATGATAAACAATTTCAACGTTTGCGCATTTGTATACGACGTCGAAACAAACAAACAACTAACTGATAATTTCAACAAACTACTAGCCAATTCTACTGCATTAGGTAAAGATTATTTGCAGACCATGAGCGGTTGGAAAAGATTTTGGTTAAAGGTGGCAAAATGCTTAAATCCAACAATATAGCCAAGTTTGGAGTGGCTGGCATACCAGTCAACTTCTCAAAACCACCATTCAAAGGTAAGCATGAACAATTTTTCGGTTGGTTGCAAGACTTGGGGCTCAATGCCTATGAGATGCAATGTACTTATGGCTATAAGAATGCTAGTTTTTCTAAAGAACAAATAGAGCAGGCTACCGCACAAGGAATATTTGTATCAATCCATGCACCTTATTTTATAAATCTCGGCTCACTCAATCCTAGTGTGCAAGCCAATAGCAGAAATATGCTAGATGAAGGAGTTAAGTTTGCCAAGACTATCGGTGCAACACGTTTAATCTTTCACCCAGGCGGTGGATATGGTAAGACTGAAGAAGATAGGCGTAATGGCATATTGGCAGTAATCAATAATATGAAAGCTGTTGTGTCTAGTAATGATATGACAAATATATCTTTATATCCGGAAATTGGTGGCAAAGTCGCCAATTTGGGCAGTTTGGACGAGATTATCACAATATGTAGATCTGTACCAAATACTTATCCATGCATTGACGTGGCACATTTACATGCTAGAGAAAATGGCAGTCTAAATAGTGTACAAGATTTTTTCAACGTACTCGATAAAATTGAAAAAGAGCTTGGCAGAGAATATTTAGAACGTACGCACTTTCATTGTTATACTATTGAGTATGGTGAAAAGGGTGAAATAAAGCACAAAGTGCATGACGATAACGATGCAGAGTTTTTGGACAACTTTGTGCTAGCATGCCAGCAAAAAAATCTCGAACCTTGGGTAATAAGTGAAGCGCTAAATAGTCAAGACGAGAGTGCAAGATATTTGAAGAAGAAGTTTGATGAATAAGAAAGAGTTTATTGTAGATAAGCAATGTAAGCTAAGTAAGGCAATCACGAATAACTTGCCTTATTTTAGTTATTCTAGAGCAATGTCAACAATTACCAAAAAAGACGTCAAAATCAACGATATTCGCACATCAAAAGACATTCTACTAAACATTGGTGACAAAGTGGTAGTGTATTATCAAGACCAAAATAATGATAAGAAGCACTACGAACTAGTATATACTGACGACAATATTGTGATAGTAAATAAATATGGTGGTATCGAGACAATCAATGACAAAGGTGACTCCTTGTATCACGAGCTTAGTAGAGATTTTGGCGAGATATATGCCATACATAGATTGGATCTTAATACTAGTGGACTTATTCTTTTCGCAAGGAATAAAACAACGGAAAAGAAACTTCTAGATGATTTTAGGTATAGGCACATAACCAAAAAGTATCAAGCCTTGGTACATGGCAAGCCGCCAAAACAAAAGGACGTTGGTATTGCCTATTTGGTAAAAGATAGCAAAAACAGCTTAGTCAAAATCTACGACAAAGAAGTGGCAAAGTCAGTCAAAATAGTGACTGAATATCAAGTTGTCCAAGTAATAGGTAAAAAAACGTTGCTAAATATCACTTTGCATACAGGCAAAACTCATCAAATACGTGCATATATGGCGCATTTGGGTTGTGCTGTGGTTGGTGATGGTAAATATGGTATCGCAAAAAGGGGAGAAGACCTAAAACTATGTGCAGTTAGTCTGACATTAAGTGATGGTCGTACATTTGAAATAAATAATAATTTTTAAGATTTTA
>JBKSMV010000019.1:0-2789 GCA_046881985.1 Clostridia bacterium | reverse complement strand
TATTAGAGCACCTATAGTAAGTATTCCTGCACCAAACAAAAACGACTTTTTATTCATAATTTTAGTTTGAGTTTTTTTGTAAAAATTATTTCAAAATGTAGAGTTATATGTTATAATATTTGTATGTATATACAAAAGTTTTTTACCAATAGACCGCTCATTCTCTCACCTATGGCTGGTGTGACAGATTTTGCATTTAGAAGTTTGGCAAGAGAATATGGCGCAGACATGACCATAAGCGAAATGGTTAGTGCCAAGGCAATCTCAATGAAAAGTGCCAAGACTATTGACCTACTACACACATTGGACAATGAGTCGCCCAAAGCAGTGCAACTTTTCGGTCATGAGCCTGAAGCCATAAAAATCGCCTGCCAAGATAAAAACATGGACAAGTTTGATATCATTGACTTCAATTGCGGTTGCCCTGCACCAAAGATTGTCAATAATGGTGACGGCAGTGCCATGATGCGAGATATAGAAAAGGCTAGAGAGTGCATATCTACTCTCGTCAAATACTCAAATAAGCCGGTGAGTGTCAAGTTTCGCAAAGGTATTGACGGAGTGGAAAACTACCTTGAGTTCGGCAAAATGTGTGAAGAATGTGGTGTCGCTTTTGTCACACTTCACCCACGTACTAGAGAGCAAGGCTATAGCGGTGTAGCAGACTACGAAGCAGTAAAGCAGTTGAAGTCTGTTCTCAATATTCCAGTCGTATTGTCAGGCGACATTGTGGACAAAGCCAGCCTAGACAAAGCCAAGTCCACAGGCGCAGACGGATTTATGATAGGTCGCGCAACTATGGGTTGTCCATGGATATTCAACTCACTTAAAGGCTTGCCTACACCACAGCCAATGGCTATAGCAGAAAGACACTTAAATCTATTACTCGAGCACTACAAGGACGAAAGGTTTGTCGTGCCGTATTTCAAAAAACATCTCGCTTGGTATACAAAAGATATGCACGGCGCTAGCGCCTTAAAAAAAGAGATATGTCTATACACATCTCTTGACCAACTTCGCTCTGCCATTAATGCTTTGTCTAATCCACAAGCGACAACATAAGAGCGAATGCTTTACACAGCTTGACACTATCACTAGCAAAGTTAGCCCCAGACTCAGCCAAGACAATGATAGCTCCAATGCTGTCGCCGTCACGAATGATAGGCACAAAGAGTTCACAATTATAATCCGGTTCTTCATTTTCTATAACACCAATTATTATCGCACCATCGGTGCGTTTTTTGATGACACTATCATGCTTGCGCACAATGTCGTAGGCTTCTGTCGTTAAGGCTTTATCAAGAAATCTTCGTTTGCTACTGGCAAGGACCTTTTCTCTATCGGTAATGAGAATATCATGCTCGATTATGCTAGACAATGCTGACACAATGCAGTCATATTCGGTCTTGTCCTTGAGTTCGGTGCTTTTACGTAAAACAATGTCGCCATCATCGTTGACAAAAATCTGCATTTTTGCCCCAACGTCTATCTTGAAACTCTTTCTCAATTCTCTTGGCAAAACTATTCTGCCCAATTCGTCCACACGACGAGTGATACCACAATCTTTCATATTTACTCCACAACTAATTTGCTCTATTTACACAAGATTTATACGACAAAAATAGATAATATTCGCAAAAAAAAAGGACTAAAAATAGTCCTTATTTTGCTTCGCCGATTACCCATCTTACAACAGGCAATGCCACAATACGTACAAACGTTCTTGCCAATGGGCCAGTAATCAAGAAACATTCACCTCGAGCAGCGGTGACAATACCTTCTTGCTCTTCTGGTGTAAGTCCGCCTGATGCACGATACAATTCCAAAAGGTCATTCATATCGTTAGGCGCAAGTTGGAAAATCAAGCTGTATTGACAAGCATTGATAATAGCTGAAGACTGACGAATAATGTCCGCACTACCCAAGAAGTCTTTGATGTTTTGGGTAATGATAATCTCCATACCTTCATACTTACGAATACGTTTTGCCATTTCCGCCATGAATGATAGCGCCACAGGGAAATTAGGGTCAATGAACATGTGCGCTTCGTCGACGGCTACGACAACTTGTCGTTTGAAGTTGTGACGAAGGTTGTAGTCTCTGTTTTTGATAATTTCGTTGTTTAGATATTTGAAGATGAGCAACATTTGAGCATTCGCTAGGCCAGTATTTCTATTGGCAAACAATGTACGGAAGTTAAACACGATAAAGTTTTCGGTAGTAGTAAGCGATGTGTGGCCATTCCAAAGGTTTGAGTTTCGTCCACCTGTACTAAACTTTTGTACATAAGTTTGCAAGATTTGGTAGTTATGCTTGAAATATGCATCTTTTTCTTTAGATAGTTTTTTGTTGATAAGTGCATACAAGTCGTCAAAGATTGGATACGCTTCTGGTGGCAGAGTCTCAAATGGTGATGATGAGTCAATGCCCTTGTCACGATACAACTCAACTACCAAAGTATTCAACAACTCAAATGCGTCAGTAGAGATACCTTCTAGCACGACACGGAAGAATTGTTCCAAAAACTGCAAGTGAATAGCAAAGTCGTCATTCGTCGTCTCTTCTTCGTCATCTTCTTTGAGCGAGAACATGACTTGGAATGGGTTAATCATACCTTCTGCAGACGAACCAACGTCAATAATCTTACCATTTAGGTTGCGTGCCAATGGCACATATTCTTTTTCCGGGTCGAGTAGGAATATTTTTGTCTTGTCAGCAGCCAGATTGGCTAGCAAGGTCTTGGTCGCATATGACTTACCAGAACCAGACTTACCTACAATCATCATATT
>JBKSMV010000018.1:0-5797 GCA_046881985.1 Clostridia bacterium | reverse complement strand
CTTACCAGTAGAATCTGAGCCTGTAATGATATTGATGCTTGGGATAGAAGAAGCATTGTCGCAGATGATAGGATACATACCTGCTTCGGTGTACCATACATTCTCTGCAAAGTGCCATAGTATGACTACAGCGGTAGTAGGATTTTGAGCCAAGACGTAAGTGTCTTGACCAGCCTTCATCTCGCCAGTAGTCTTGGCATTGGTCGCATAAGCATTGCTAATGCTACCTGCACCCAAAGCGCTACCATTATAGTTTTCGCAGTCGAAGTATAGACCATATACTGCAAACTCACTATTTGTGCTAGGTACAGCATAGTTGCCGATTAGTCCGCCAGTATAACTTGCTGGAGTAGTGATATTGCCTATTGCATAAGACTCTGTGATATTACCTTTGGCACTAGCACTTACCAAACCTACTAGTCCGCCTGCATTCACTCCGCCATTGGCATTGATTTCTGCATCAGCCCAGCACGCTTGCACTACGCCAGAATTGATATTACCAACCAAGCCACCGATATTACCTTTGGCTAGGATTACACCTTCTGCACTAGTCTTGGTCACACCACGTGACACATTGCCGTTAGTACCTGCAGAGCAATTCATATATCCAGTCACTAGACCGGTAGATATGTCGCTAGCAGACTTGTTGTTGGTGATAGTGCTAGCAGTCACTATACAGCGAGTAATGATGCCGTCATTTTGTCCTGCAATCGCACCAACGTATGTATAGTCACCAGTGATAGTCGCATTGGTGAGTGTAAGTCTTTGTACTATAGCATTGGTAGACAAGTGAGCGAATAGTCCCGCCTTGTCATAACTTGTAGCAATATTTAGTCCATTGATAGCATAGCCGTTGCCATCAAACTTGCCTGTGAATTGTTGAATAGTGGTGCTACCGCCAACATTGATAATGCCGATAGGCACAAACTCTCTAGTGAGAGTGATGTCTGTTGAGAGTTGGTAGTTGCCACTAAGTGGACGATTGTCTTGACCGATTGAGATAAGGTCGAGTTCGTTATTGACCATGAAAGGATATTCTGTAGAGCCGTCACCCACCACAACGTCAATAGCAAATGTTGCAAATTTTTCATTGTTTGTAGTGATTTTGATAGTAGTACGGCCACCCTTCTTGGCTTCATACCACATCTCACCAGTATCTTCGTTGTGTTTGTACTCGATAATTTCAGTCACTTCGTCGCCACCAGCATTGAAGTCAATGACGGTGTCTTCGTTCTTGTGAGTGTGTACAAACTCCATATCTTCCAAACTTATGATAGTGCCAACATTGACATACAAAGGTCTAGTTGAGATAGATACAACTTCGTCATCACGTACAAAATAATAGGTCAACATACCCATAGTGACGCTGACAATCAACACTACCAAAAACATCATAAAACGTTTAAGTTTCATTTATTCCCCTCCACAGATAGAGATTTTCACCGATTATTTTACCACAAAACCGCCAACTGTCAATATCCAATATAAAAAATGGTTGTGTTTTTAGGCGAAAAAGTGTACAATCAAACCATGAGATATGCAGGCAGTGTTGAAGATATTATATTCAGAAATGAGCAAAATAACTACTCCGTGGTGGGACTAGACTGCGGGGGTGTTCTTTACACGGCTGTTGGCGTCATGCCAGACCTATCTGTAGGTCAAATGGTAGAGATAGAAGGCGAGTTGGTCAACAATTCTCGTTTTGGCGAGCAGATACAGGTACAATCCATTCGTCTTATCAAGCCAAACACACTTACTGCTATACAAAAATACCTTGGTAGCGGACTTATCAAGGGGGTCGGCCCTGCCACAGCAGAGAAGATTGTCAAGACTTTTGGCATTGACACACTCAATATTATGGAAATGGCACCCCTTCGCCTAGCCGAGATACGTGGCATTAGCAAGTCCAAGGCAGAAGAAATCGCCTATGCATACAATGACCTAAGGAATATGCAAGACAGCATCATGTTTTTGCAATCGCACAATATCAGCACCAACCTTAGCATCAAAATCTACGAAAACTACAAATCCCAAACCATTCCACTCGTGCAGAGCAATCCTTACAAACTGGTAGAAGATATAGACGGCATAGGTTTTGCCACAGCGGACAAAATCGCATCTTCCTTAAATATCGACTCTCGTAGCGAATATCGAATGCGTGCAGGCATATTGCACACAGTCAAAGAAGCCAGCGACCGAGATGGTCACACTTACCTACCTATGAACACACTCATTGAGAGCAGTCGCAAACTATTAGGCTTGGACGAAAGTGATGACTTAAACCTTGAGCAGACTATCAACCTACTCAGTGTGGAAAATGTACTCAAAATACTCACTCATCACAACGAGCAAGTGGTCATGCTACTCAAATATTATTTTGTAGAGCGATTTATCTCATCAAAGCTGATGAGTTTATCTAGAAATTGCTATGACAACAATATCAACTACACCGACCTTTTCGCACATTATGAAAAAATCAACCACGTGACACTGGGTGACGAGCAAAAACAAGCCATCACTCAAGCCATCACCAATGGCGTCAGTGTCATCACTGGTGGCCCTGGTACTGGTAAAACCACCATTATTAAGTGCTTACTCGACTTTATCAGTCAAGAGCATAAGAAGGTGGCTCTTCTCGCCCCTACTGGTCGTGCTGCCAAACGTTTGAGCGAAACAAGTGGCATGGAAGCCAAGACTATTCACCGAGCACTAGAAATGGTGCCAAGCGACGGACAAAAGTCATTCTTCAATCGCAACGAAACCAATCCTATCAATGCCGACGTGATAGTCATCGATGAAATGAGTATGGTAGACGTCAATCTATTCTATTTTCTACTCAAAGCCACTCGCCCAAGTGCACAACTAGTGCTAGTCGGCGACAAAGACCAGTTGCCTAGTGTCAGCGCAGGCAATGTGCTCAAAGACATTATCGAGAGCGAACAGGTTACCACCACTTTCTTGACTCGCATTTATAGACAAGACGAGCGAAGCCTGATAGTCAGCAATGCACACCTTATCAACAAAGGCAAAATGCCTACCATCGACAACACTAGCAAAGACTTCTTCTTTGAGAATGAGCCAATCCCTGCCGAATGTTCGGACAAGATTGTGGATTTGGTATGCACAAGGTTGCCGTCATTCTGCTCTAGCGAGCCACAAAAGATACAAGTGCTAGCCCCTATGCGCATTGGTCCTTGCGGTATAGATGCCTTAAATAAAAAACTTCAAGCACGTATCAATCCGCATAAGAGTGGTATGCAGATAATGTTTGAGAATGTCACCTACCGTGTAGGCGACAAAGTCATGCAGACGGTCAACAATTACGAACTCAAGTGGACACGTTTTGACGACTTTGGCGGTAGCGAAAGCGGTGAAGGTGTATTTAATGGCGATATAGGTTATATCACTCACATTGCGCCATCTAGTTATGAGACAACAGTCAACTTTGAAGATGGCCGTGTAGCAGTATATACTCGCACCGACCTAACCGAACTCACTCTAGCCTATGCTATCACTATACACAAGAGCCAAGGTAGTGAGTTTGATTATGTAGTCATTCCAGTTATCGCTGGTGCACCTATCATACTTACCAAAAACCTACTCTACACCGCAATCACTCGTGCCAAAAAGTTGGTTTGTCTGGTAGGCACAAAGCAAAATCTAGCTCGCATGATACACAATGTCTACACAGCCAAACGTTTCACTATGCTCAAATATTTCTTGACCGAAGAAAACAAAAACAACTCTATATAAACTAGGGCTTGCAAGAGCCCTTTTTTAGTGATATAATCCAACCAAATAGAGATGAATATGAAGAAACCTAATTTTATCACACGCATACTTGATGCACTATTTCCTAGACGTATCAAGTGTATATTGTGCGGTGACGAACTTAATATTGACGAACGAAATAGCATATGTCCTACTTGTCACGACAAAGCACCTTTTATCAAAGGTCATACTTGCATTCGTTGTGATATGCCACTACTCGAAGACGACTATGCCAATGTCTGTTTCAACTGCAAACGTCACAACTATCACTACACCGCTGTCAAATCTGCCTTTCAATATACTGGCAATATTCGTTCCTGCATTTACCGTTTCAAATACAAGCACCAAAAGTTCCTTGGCGAATACCTGTCCAAGTTTATGTTAGTCAAATATGCTCAACTAGATTGGCACATTGACGGAGTAATCCCTGTGCCACTGCACCCTGCTAGGCAAAAGAAACGTGGCTACAATCAAGCCGAAGAATTGGCAAAACCATTTTGTGATGACCTAGCTCTGCCATTGCTAAATATATTGCAAAGAGTCAAAGATACACCTAGCCAAACAACCTTGTCGCCTAGCGATAGAGCGAATAGTGTAAAAGATGCTTTTATACTGACAGACAAATCCCTTGTCAAAGGCAAACATATACTCATCATTGACGACGTATACACTACTGGTGCGACAATAGAAGAGATAACCAATCTACTACTACGTGCTGGTGCAAATGCAGTCTACGGACTCACACTCGCTCATGCGGTGATAAAGAAAGAATTATAAAAAAATCCACATATTCTGTGGATTATTTTTTATCTAGTTGAAATATCTTCACTTGCACTTGCCTTAGGTTTAGTGCGTCTATTCACTACGTCTATCTTGAGTGGCATATCAATATTCTTTTCTCTTTCGTTAGAGTATTTGAATATAGCATGATACAGCTCTCTACTATTGTTGATAGGGTTGTCTTTTATCACCTTTACTAGTGGTGCATAGTCATGATTGACTACCGCTGACGTAATGGCTGCATAATAGTCCTGCTTGGCATCACCACGAATATTAGTCAACTTTTTGCCACTGATTGCTAGCATATAGTTGAGTAGCATTCTACCAGTTCTACCATTGCCATCACGGAATGGGTGTATCTCGATAAATCTAGCATGGAACTTCGCCGCTCTCAGTACCGGCTCGGTCTTTCTAAACTCTTCACTATTTGCCCATTTTACTAGTTCGTCCATATTTTTCTTGACGTTTTTATTGCCACCCTTAATTGGTTGCCAATCAGGAAGCATATGATATTCGCCATCTTGAAACCTACCAACAGCCACATGAACAGGTCTACCAAAATAGTCCACATCACGATACTCGCCAATGCCAACTTCTCCTATTCTATTGCTAAATAGCATTTGATTGATGTCTTGTATCATTTTGTGACTTACAATCGCTGTTTCTGGATTTTTCTCCATACGTTTTTTGGTTCGCTCTGATGCCAAAAGCACTTCATTCTGTGCTAATAAGTGGTCGCCCAAGTTGGCTATACGTATGGTTTCATGTGATACGAAGTTATGCACCTCTAAAAATGTACCATCTTCATTCCTGATAATATATGCCTTAGTCTCAGGACAACGCAAAAACTCGCTCACGATTTCATTACTAATCTCTTTGAACGTGTCACCGCCATTGAGCACAGATACGTTGTCTTCGTTGTACTCAAAGTTCTCAATGATTTCACTTGCTTCTACAAGGTTAAAGATGCTCTCATCTACATTAAATACATAGTTTTTTCTTTCTTCGGTCAACATAACTTACCTCTATATATATTTTAATACATCACCGCTCGTATGTCAATACTAAACAAAAAAAAGCCAAGTAGGGATACTACTTGGCTTTATCCATCTTCTCTAAATACACAAACTCTCTTTCGAGGGGTGTGTGGCTACTATAGCCACCTTTTCGTTTCACACTTACTGTGTGTCGACTCTCTAAAGATATTCTCTTTAAAAGGAGGTGATCCAGCCGCACCTTCCGATAC
>JBKSMV010000017.1:0-2265 GCA_046881985.1 Clostridia bacterium | reverse complement strand
TTTATTGATGAAATACATCGCCTAAATAGAAGTGTAGAAGAGATTTTGTATCCAGCCATGGAAGACTTTGCTCTAGACTTCATAGTAGGCAAAGGTCCATCTGCACGTAGTATGCGACTCAAGATTCAACCATTTACACTTATTGGCGCTACTACCAAAGCCGGCAACCTGTCTAGTCCGTTGAGAGATAGATTTGGTGTGCTCGCTCGTCTAGAACTATATACTACAGAAGACTTGTGCAACATACTAGAGCGCAGTGCTAACATTTTGAATGTCAAGCTCACCAAAGAGTCCGCAGTTGAAATCGCTCGTCGTAGCCGTGGCACACCACGTATTGCCAATAGACTGCTTCGCCGTGTACGTGACTTTGTACAAGTACAAGGCAAAACTATAGTGGAACTCAAAGATGCAGAAGTCGCATTTGGACTTATGGGAATAGATAGTCTAGGACTAGACCACACAGACAAAGATATTTTGCTAGCCATGATGGACAAGTTTGGTGGTGCGCCAGTAGGTCTTGATACTTTGAGTGCTGCAACAGGCGAAGAGTCAAGCACTATTGAAGACGTAGTAGAACCATATCTTATCACACTAGGATTTATCGCTCGTACACCACGTGGTAGAGTAGCAATGCCTTTAGCATACAAGCATTTGGGTAGAGAAGTGCCAGCCAACTTAGCGGTAGATAAGGATACTAACAATGAATAATATCACCAATCTAGACACTTACGACTACATATTGCCTGAAGAGTTGATTGCTCAAACACCGCTAGAAGACCGCACTTCGTCAAGAATGTTGGTGTATAACAAACAGACCAAGCAAATCACACACAAACATTTCTTTGATATCACCGACTATTTGCACGCAGGTGATGTTTTGGTAATGAATAATACACGTGTTTTGCCGGCTAGAATATTTGGCAAGAAAACTGATACAGGTGCAAATATAGAGATTCTTCTCTTGAAACGTAAAAATCTAAACGTTTGGCAAGCTCTTGCACGTCCACTCAAAAGACTGAAGATAGGCACACAGATAGATTTCGGCCATACTCTTGTAGGCACTATTACTGACAAAGCCGAAACAGAATGTAGTATAGAGTTTAGCTATGAAGGTGTTTTTGAAGACGTACTCGACAAGATTGGCAAAATGCCACTACCACCATATATTCACAATGAACTCAAAGACAAAGAACGTTATCAAACGGTGTATAGTCAAGTTGAAGGCTCTGCCGCAGCACCGACTGCAGGCTTGCATTTTACACAAGAGTTGTTAGACAAAATCAAATCCATGGGCGTCACCATTGCTTATGTCACTCTGGACATAGGATTGGGGACATTCCGTCCATGTAATGAGCAAGATATTACCAAACACCAAATGCATACCGAACATTGTCGCATGAGTCAAGAGACGGCGGACATTATCAATCTTGCCAAGGCAGAAGGCAGAAGGGTAATATGTGTGGGCACCACAAGTGTACGTACCGTAGAGAGTTGTGCTACACAACATATGCCATTACAAGCGACAGAGTTAGATACCAATATTTTTATCTATCCGGGCTATAAGTTTAAGGTGGTAGATGCACTCATTACCAACTTCCATTTGCCAAAGTCTACATTAATAATGCTAGTGTCAGCATTTACATCTATAGACGAAACCAAACAAATATATGCCGAAGCAGAAAAAGAAATATATAGATTTTTCTCTTTCGGTGATGCTAATTTTATTTACTAGGAGATTATATGAGTAATTTTTCATTTGAGACTACTCACATTTGCAAGCAGTCTGGCGCAAGGACAGGTATTTTGCATACTCCGCATGGAGATATCGAGACACCTATTTTTATGCCAGTAGGTACACAAGCCACAGTCAAGAGTTTGACTAGTCAAGAATTGTATGACATAAATGCACAAATCATTTTGTCCAACACATATCATCTTTTCTTACGTCCAGGTCACGAACTAGTTGCCAAAGCAGGCGGTTTGCACAAGTTTATGAATTGGGACAGGCCAATACTTACTGATAGCGGAGGCTTCCAAGTCTTTTCACTTTCCAAACTTCGTAAAATCTCAGACGAAGGTGTAGAGTTTGCCAGTCACCTTAGCGGTGAAAGACATTTTATTACTCCAGAAAAGGCAATAGAAATCCAAAATGCACTAGGTTCAGATATCGTTATGGCGTTTGACGAGTGTAGCACTTATGGAGTTGACAGAAAATATGCCGAAAGTGCACTAGAACGTACTACCAAATGGCTCAAACGTTGCTAT